>NZ_JAHRFC010000003.1:194099-195422 GCF_020883015.1 Microcoleus sp. CAWBG640 | reverse complement strand
TAGGGGGATCTCCGGCGCTAACAAGGGGGGCATCTTGTTCACTCAAAGTCCCCCTTCTAAAGGGGGATTTAGGGGGATCTCCGGCGCTAACAAGGGTGGGATCTTGTTCACTCAAAGTCCCCCTTCTTAAGGGGGATTTAGGGGGATCTCCGGCGCTAACAAGGGGGGCATCTTGTTCGCTCAAAGTCCCCCTTCTTAAGGGGGATTTAGGGGGATCTCCGGCGCTAACAAGGGGGGCATCTTGTTCGCTCAAAGTCCCCCTTCTAAAGGGGGATTTAGGGGGATCTCCGGCGCTAACAAGGGGGGCATCTTGTTCGCTCAAAGTCCCCCTTCTTAAGGGGGATTTAGGGGGATCTCCGGCGCGATTGGTGACGATGAAGACGTGAAAGCCGGAGTCGGGGTTTGGGGGGAGATACCACTCGATGAGGGCGGTTTGGCTGTCCAGGAATTGGGTAAAGTCGGGTAGTTGCGGGATGACTCGTTGCGTGAGGTTGAAATCGGGGTCGTTGATTTCTCTCAGCAGTTGAGTGATTTGCTGTTGCAGGGTTTTTAGTTCGGCTTCCAGTTGGGAATCGCTGGTTTGGGGCGATTTGGCTGTGGAAATACTGCCTTTTTCTTTGAGGGTGTCGGTGTTGGTTTCGGTGGTTGTTTCGGTTTCGGTTGGGGTTTCGTCGATGTCGAGTTGTTGTTGGAGGGAGGCAATTTGGCGGCGGAGTTGGCTGAGTTGTTGTTTTTGGGCGGGGGTGCTGTTTTTGGGGTAGAGGTTGGCGTTGTCGAGGAGTTCGATGAGGGTGCGAGATTTGCTGCGTTCGACGGTGAGGAGGGCGGTTTCGTAGCGTTGGAGGTGGATGCAGGCTAGTACCATTTTCTCGTAGATGGGTAAGGCATCTTCGAGGATTTGGCGTTTGCTGCGTTGCGAAGTTGCCCATTCGCGGCTTTGTTCGGCGGCGGTGATGGCGTTTTCATAGCCGTAAATCGCGTTTTCCCAGTCTTCGAGCTCGAAGGCAAAGTTGCCGAGGTTGCGCCCTGCTTTGAGACAGCTTAGGGGAAATGATGAGGGAGTGTAAATTTCTAAAGCAGAGCAAAAATGTTGAATTGCAGCTAAGTTATCTTTTATATCAATGTAAACATAGGCAAGATTTTCTTGCGTCATCGCCCAATCTTGGGGAAAGGCATCGAGAGTGTAGATGGTTAATGCAGCAGTGTATGATGCGATCGCCAGTTCGATATTCTCTGCTTTCTCTCCCCTGATTCTGTTTCTGTAGGCTGTTGCCAGATTATTTTGCGTCATCGCCCAATTTTCGGGAAAGGCTTCGCGGGTGT
>NZ_JAHRFC010000003.1:182135-193999 GCF_020883015.1 Microcoleus sp. CAWBG640 | reverse complement strand
AGATGGTTAATGCAGCAGTGTATGATGCGATCGCCAGTTCGATATTCTCTGCTTTCTCTCCCCTGATTCTGTTTCTGTAGGCATTTGCCAGATTATTTTGCGTCATCGCCCAATCTTCGGGAAAGGCATCGAGAGTGTAGATGGTTAATGCAGCAGTGTATGATGCGATCGCCAGTTCGATATTCTCTGCTTTCTCTCCCCTGATTCTGTCACTGTAGGCAATTGCCAGATTATTTTGCGTCATCGCCCAATCTTCGGGAAAGGCATCGAGAGTGTAGATGGTTAATGCAGCAGTGTATGATGCGATCGCCAGTTCGATATTCTCTGCTTTCTCTCCCCTGATTCTGTTTCTGTAGGCATTTGCCAGATTATTTTGCGTCATCGCCCAATCTTCGGGAAAGGCTTCGGGGGTGCGGATGGTTAATGCAGCAGTGTATGATGCGATCGCCAGTTCGATATTCTCTGCTTTCTCTCCCCTGATTCTGTCACTGTAGGCTGCTGCCAGATTATTTTGGGTTTGAGCAAACTTTTCGCTTCCCGGTTGCCGATTATTTAAAACTATTTGATAACCAGCAATCGCAATTTCCAGATTATTCGCTCTACTTCCCAGGGGAAATTGATTAATATCAATACTAAAATTTTCAATAATGCCGACAATTGACTCAATTGCTTCAGGATGTTCGGCAATTAAATTCTGTGCTACTTGCTGTAAAATATCGGCAAAACGGGCATTGAGGAGATGTTGCCGTTCAGCCAGCATCGGGTAAATTACTTTAATATCGCTATTGCTATCTTGTTTTGCTTGCAATAATTCTGCGATAAATCTTACATAGTCTTGGGGATTTTCACCTTCTGAGTTATCGCTATCTCCCTCATCATTCGTATCCAAGAATTGCCCTAGCTGACTGGCCAGATTTCGCAGGAAACTAGCTGCATTTTCCTGTCCCTGCTGTGTCAAGTTTTCTGCTATGACTTCGCAAGCTTGCAGAAATCCGCCATCCAGTAATTCTGAGTTATCTTGTAATATCTGCGGTTCTTCGCCGTTGGGGCAAGTCAGGAGAGTCTGAATTAGTTGCAGGTAGGCTTGGGCGCGGGTTTCGTCCATTGTGGGGAGTTGTGAATAACACCGGAATTTATTTTATCATGATTTGATTTTGGGTGGCGGGTTTCGACTTCCCTCAACCATCGGGTTTTTTTGGTTGTGGGTTGGGTGGCTAGAAACCGGGTTTTTTTCAGGATATTTGATTACAGCCCAGGATTCGGGAAAACACCCGGTTTCTTAGATTAGGGTTGTGGGTGAGTGGCGAGAAACCGGGTTTTTGCAGGATATTTGGTTACAGGCGAAGATATGGGAAAAAACCCGGTTTCTTAGATTGCACTGTCAATTCCACCGATGCTCACCAAATTGTCTGAATATTTGTTACTGCTTGAATTTTTGCATCGCGGGTGACTAACGGAAGACTCAAATATAAAGCAGTGGCCGCAATAATTCTATCTGGCATATCAGGAACTGTTGCCCTGTCAATTTGTTGAATAGTTGCCGAGATATTGCGGTCTAAAGGTGCTAGCAGAATCCCCACATTTGGATCATCCGCAGCATTTAAAACTCGTGTCAACACCTCGCCTGCCAAACGCCCTCGCTCAATCAAGTAAGAAATTTCTACAATTGTAATTGCGGAAAAGTAGATAAAATTTCCCTGATTAACCGCTTGTTCTAATGCTGTTAATGCTGCTGGCGACAATCTTGGCAGTTCAAAAATGTACCAAATTAGGGTATGGGTATCTGCTACGACTGAAGGCATCAAACAATCTCCCTGGGAAAATTTCCCCACATTTCTTGTCGGGCTTGGGCGATGTCTTCTTCCGTAATATCTACTTTTAAGTCAGCACACAACCCTTTGACACTCTTTAGCGGTCGTTTAGCCATAGTTTTTTGTTGAAGAAATTCAGCAAAATCTAAAACTTCTTGCTGGTGATTCGGGGGTAATTCCCGCAATTTATCTAAAACTGCTTGCTCTAAATTCATTGTTTCTTTTCCTCCGTTTTGGCTGTACTTGACATAACTTTGACTCTGCTCTGTTCTATTTTCATTATATACCAGTCATTGATGAATTTAGTTTGATGGGTGAGTGGCGAGAAACCGGGTTTTTTTGAGAGACTTCGTTACAGTGCGAAGATTCGAGAAAAAACCCGGTTTCTTTGATTTTGAGTGTGGGTGCGTTTCGACTCCGCTCAACCTACGAAACGATATTTTGTTTTGTCACCTCGACATAAATATGCTCTAACCGCACCGGATACCGCGCAATCGAGTCAATAGAAATCCCATCAAACCGCAAAATAATCTCTTTTAATTCTAAAGGTTCCGGCAACCAAAAAGCTAAATCGCTACCGTAACGGCGGGGAATGAAATTGTATTTTTCAGCGCGGGCGATGACTTCAGCTTCTTGTTGAGTTTTGACAACAATAATTTCTTGAGCTGGAATCAGTTTTTGCAACTCTTCCAAGCTACCTTCGGCGACAATACTCCCACTCTTTAAAATCCCGATTTTTTGACACAGACGTTCCGCTTCATCCAACAAGTGGGTTGTCAGCAAAATCGTAATTCCCTGGGATTGCAATTGCTGAATTAAATCCCAAATTTCATAGCGGGCTTCAATATCCAAACCTGTTGTCGGTTCATCCAAAATTACTAATTTTGGTTGGTGCACCAAAGCCACCGCAATATTCAATCGGCGCTGCATTCCCCCACTCAAAGTCTCTACGGGACTTTTGGCTCTATCTGTTAAATTTACTGCTTTTAAACATTTTTCTACTTGAGAATAACGCTGTTGGCGATTCATCCCATAAATTTGAGCAAAAAAGTTGAGGTTTTCTTCACAACTCAGGCTTTTGTATAGCAAATTCTCTTGGGGGGCTACACCGATTAAGGTTTTTGTTGAGTCAGAAACTGGTTGGCCATTGAGGGTGATTTGACCACTGTCTGGATTCAGCAAGTTGCATAAAATATTGATAGTGGTAGTTTTGCCGGCTCCGTTTTGTCCGAGCAAACCGTAGATTTCTCCTGCTTGTATGTGCAGTGTCAAATCTCGCAGCACTGAGCGTTCGCCGTAGGATTTGTTGAGTTTTTTGATTTGCAGCACTGCTTGAGTTCTCCCTAGTTTTTTGTATAATAGTGGTTGGATGGTTGATGATTTTTGGGATTTTTTTTAACCGCAGAGGGCGCAGAGGGCGCAGAGGGGGAGAAGAGTGAGGTGGTTCTATAGTCTTTTTTCTACTGTTAGTATTCTGGGGTAAGTATGGGGTGGATAGTTTACTTTGTTTTCGGATTTTTTTTACCGCAGAGGGCGCAGAGGGCGCAGAGGGGGAGAAGAGTGAGGTGGTTTTAAAGTCTTCTTTCTACTCTGAGCATTCTGCGGTAAGAAAGCCATCCACCTGCTATCATGGCTATAGAGAATATGAGTAAAAACCAGAAGTGTTCGGAAATATCATCCATGTTTTTGCCGTTGGCCCAAACTTGCATTAGTGCTTCGTTCATGTGGTAAATTGGATTGTATTTGGCAAGTTCGAGCAGGCTTTTTGGAAACAGTGCTGTGGGTAAAAATGCTCCTCCTAAAATCAATAATGGGACTCCGAAAGCTGCGACTAGGGAGTTGACATCTTCGGTGCGCCTCGCGAATTGGGTGCCGAGAATGAAGCCGACTCCGACATAAGATATAATACTGAGGAGAATAATCGCACTTCCTAGCAGCACAGAGCCTTGAAATTGTGCTCCTAAACAAGAGGCTATGGTATATACTAGAATTACTTGACCGATGCCGATCGCACTGTGAGCTAGAAAAATTCCTAAAAAGTAGGAAGTGCCACTCAGGGGGGAAATAAATAATCGTTTGAGTGTATGTTGTTCTCGCTCTGCTACGACTGTGGCGACACTTCCGCCGAGACAGCTAAAAAATAAGGCTGCCCCGACTAAGCTTGCTGGGGCTGCACTTTCAAAGGCTTTTGCTGTTGTTAGGTTGGCGCGTTCTTGTAAAATCGCTCCGTTAATTAGTAAAATCGAAACTGGGAAGATACTCCAGAGGATTAAGCTGCGTTTTCGCCGGAACAGTTCAATTAAAATCCGCTGGGCTACAGCTAGGGTTTCGTACCAGTATTTCATATTTATTAATATTACACTCACATCTTGCATCATTCTCCTGAACAGGCTTTCGGGCTTGTTCCACAAAGAGTTAATTTGATTTATACCACGGCAGATTATATCATAAAAAACTTAATTAATTTAATTATTAATCAAAAAACCCACCAGGGCGGGTTTTGGAATTTTCTGGCGATGCTTTTAATCTGTCGATGTCTGTGTCTAGGGATACTTTTAACCTTCATTTAATCTGAAAACTCGTACCTCTATAACATCCTTGAAAAGAAGTTAAATTTGTTTGACTTATTTGTTCTAATTTGGTGACGATTGAGGGGCTATTGCTACTATCGGTAGTGGATTCCCACTGGTACATGAAGTCACCTTCGCTGAGGCTTTTTCCATTTCCTTTGTAGCTATATTCTTCGATGGGAATTCCGCTAACTCCAGTAATGGTTTGCTTTTCGTATCCGTTGATAATGATTTTTTCGATGACAGCACCGGGTTCTATGGTGAGTTTCCAGTTAATCGGTTCGTAGGCAGAAAGTGCGAGAATTATCGGTTTGTTTTTGCGTTGTACTTTGACTTCAATGGCATTTTTGGAGGAATTTCCATTGTCTTGGGGGGAGGTAGCTTCGTAAGCGGCTATTAAGTGTAGTTCTTTGTTTCCGGTTACGGAGCCGACATGGGATGAAAATTTGTAGGAATTGCCAAGATAGCAGTTGGCTTCAAAGTTTACTGGGGAAGTTGGAGCGTTTTTTTGGGCTAGTTTCTGCTGGGCTGTTGGTACTACCCACATTCCTGTCCCTACGGCTAAAGCACCGATTAAAGTTGCTACAATACTGACGGGAATTAGATTTATGAGGTGGCGAAATTGGTCGGACTTTGTGGCTTTAGTTAGCTGTTGTTGCCATGTTTCGCCAAATTTGCGTGAAGCGAAGCTATCCCGCAGGGAATCGCCTTTGGTGTTACGATCGAGACAAGTCAATAATACTAAACTTTCTGGCTGTTCTAGTAAATTTTGAATTTCTGTCCCTTGGCCAATGTAGAGATTTCTGCTGGTTCTGTCTAACAGCAGCGAATGGCGATCGCCCTTACCGAGGTTATAATCTTCTAGGACAGGCTGCACTAAGTCGTGTTGCAAAAATACCAGCCAAGCCAGATTGTTGCCCGTGGAGACTATTTTGCCATCGCTGCAAATAAGTTGGTCGATTTCGGGTTCCCACCGCCAAGCTACCCAGCGGGCATCTCCGCGATAGCCGAGGGATTTTTCTAGTTGCGGATGGGCGGTGATTTCTAAGCGTTGAACTAAGTTTGACATGAGATGTCCTCAAGTGCGATCGCCACTTTCATCTCCTAGTTTAACTTAATTAGGACAAATCAAAAACTACCAGTGCCGTTGCCACTGCCACCGTTAGGAGACAGATTGTTATTGGGAGTTATGTAGGGCCCACTTCCAGGATTGAGATTATTGGGATTGGTATTGGGAGAAGTTCCGGGATTGAGATTATTGGGATTGGTATTGGGAGAAGTTTCCGGATTCAGATTATTGGGATTGGTATTGGGAGAAGTTCCAGGATTCAGATTATTGGGATTGGTATTGGGAGAAGTTCCGGGATTGACATTATTGGGATTGGTGTTGGGAGAATTTCCAGGATTGAGATTATTGGGATTATTGAGATTATTGGGATTATTGAGATTATTGGGATTATTGGGATTATTGAGATTATTGGGATTATTGGGATTTGTACCCGCAGGAGTAGTTATGGGAGTGCCGGCTGCATCTCTGGTAATACCATTGGGGTTGGGATTAGGTGGATTGGCTGCGTTAGGGTTAGCAGTAGTGGTATTACGGTTATTTGTCGCTGCCGGAGTAGTATTTTTCCCACACAAACTGACTAAATCAAAAGTTGTGCCGCTTGAGGTTTCGATATAGCAAACGGGTACGTTTACTTCGGGGTTCGAGGTTGTCGGAAAGTCCGTTGTTCTGGGCATGGGAAGGCTGAAAGCTACTTCTGCCATCAGTGGAGTGAAGGCAGCGGATAGACCTACTATTGTCAGCAACAATCTCATCATTTTTACCTCAAATATTCAAGTGTATTTGCTCCAGTATTGCCCAGAAACTAGAAATTGTCCTCTTCCTAAAAAGGGAGTCATATCGATTCCCGTTGCATCGGAATGATTAAACCGCGAAGACACCAAGAGGACGAAGGAAGAACTGCATCTTCTTCTTTCCCCCCTTGGGGGGGCTGGGGGGGTTCTTCCTTCGCGTTCTTCGCGCCTTCGCGGTTCCTTTAATCTTACTCTTCTTTAGACAGTTTTAGTAACGAATTCGCGGGTCAATGTAGGCATTCAAAATATCAATGACAATGCTAGCAACCACGACTATTCCCGCAAAAAATACCACGATTCCTTGTACAGTTGGATAATCCCGCAAACTAATCGCCTCATAAAGTCGATTTGCCAACCCAGGCCAAGAAAAAGTCACTTCTGTTAAAATCGCACCACCCAACAGTGCAGCAAAAGTTAAGCCCAAAACTGTAATTACTGGAATTAGAGCATTTTTGAGAGCGTGACTCCATAAAATCTGCAATTCGGGAATGCCTCTAGCTCTAGCTGCTTCTACATAATCTGCTTGTAAGGTTTGCTTCAGATTCACTCTGACAATGCGCTCGAAAATGCCGCTTAAAAGAATGCCCAAGGTCAAACTTGGCAGTGCTAAATAATGCAAAGATATCAGAAATTGACCCAAGTTAGCACTCAACAGACTATCTATGGTGTAAAGTCCGGTGTAACCTTCGGGCGCTGTTAATGTCACCGGAAAACGAGTTCCCAATGGAAACCAACCTAACTGTACCGAGAAAATTAATTGCAATACCATGCCGGCCCAAAAAGCGGGTAGGGAGTAAGTGATGATGCCAAATAAACGGCCTGCGACATCAAAAATAGTGTTGGGGCGGGATGCTGCTAAGGAACCGATACTGATGCCGATTATTAAAGCTACGGCCATGCTGCAAACTGCTAATTCCACTGTGGCGGGGAAATTGTCTGTGATAATTTGCCACACGGTTTGTCCGCGAGTGGTGATGGATGTTCCCAAATTTAAGCTGAACAAGTCTTTAATATATTTGAGATATTGTTGCCATAGGGGTGCGTCGAGACCTAGTTGGGTTCGCATTGCTGCTTTGGCTGCTGCGGGTGCTCGCGAGCCGAGAATGGCATCGATGGGGTCTCCCGGAGTGGCTCGCAGCAGCAAAAACACGGCTGTGGTGATGGTCCACAACATCAGCGGTGCTAGGAGCAAGCGGACAAAAATGTAAGATTGTAGGGCTTTGGAGCGAGACATAGGATTGGGGAATGGGAAAGTGGCAAGAGATAGTTGAGTTGATTTTAACTATTGTCGATCGCCTTTTTACCAATTTCCCATTTTCCTATTGACTTAGCAACGATTCAAATGCAGCTTGCAAGGATTTGATATCGCCGACTCTAGCGACTAACAAGTTTTCGCTACCTGCATCCTGCAATCGGCATTTCCAATAATTGATGCTTTCGGAGTTGTTCATCCAGAAGCTAATCACGCTGTCTACGACTCTATCGACATCCCAGCCTCGGTGAGGCGAAACGGTTTCTACTGATGCGACAAAGGAATCTAGGGTACACTTGCGATTTCCCAAGTATTCTACACCAGCAGAATGCTGCTGTTGTAATAATTCTTGCTGTTGGTTGAAAAAAGATAGAGTTGGAGATACACCCAGGATTTCAAATGTATAGTTCATGCCATCCTCCTAAAGTATTGTTTGACAAAAATGTCGATCGCACAAAATGCTGATTTTTTTTGTTTGGCTATCGGCTATAGCAATCCTAAATCATTTGTGAATTTCTTACTCCCTCTCCTTAATAAGGGGAGGGTTGGGGTGGGGTAAAAAACTATACGACTCATTTAGGACTGCTATATTTCCGGTATATGCTTAAAGAGTTACCGATGATTCGGTGTTTTTTTGCCCATCTATTTTATAAATAGCAAACTTCCTCGCAAAAGATTGTTAAATTACTTACATTTTCCCCCGGAACTCAAATTAATTAACAATCACAGAGCAGTCGTAAGTAAACGCACCTAAAAAATCCCTGATTCAGATACCGGAGTTATTGAAGAATTGCTGTATCTAAGGGCGCTCGGATTGTAGGTTTAATGAGAAGGAGCTACAGATTGTTGGAGGAACCGATTTGCTAAAATTTCTTCCTGGCAGTCGAGAAAAGGTCAAGATTAGTGGTAGCTTAGGTCTAGGGAATATATAAAATAAGCAAAATACGCAAATTTGGGATCTGCCAAAATATTGATGTTATTGAAAACCCTGAGTTCTAGCCTGATGAAAAGCCCGCCGAAAATGTCACTGAGTCTTGTATTGTTGATACCGCTGGTGCTGCAAATGTCTGTAGCGGTAGGTGTGACGGGATGGCTGTCTTTTCGCAACGGTCAGAAATCTGTCAATGACCTGGCTACTAGGTTAAGCTTGGAAGTTGCAGCCCGGACTAGAGAAAATTTCCGCAGTTTTGGGGATGCAGCTTACCTGTTTCTGGAAATTAATGCTAGCACGATCGCCTCTGGAAACTTAGATCCCGACAACTTCCCTAACTTAGAGCGCTATTTTTGGAACCAGACTAAAATTAGCGATCGCACCACAACCATTTATTACGGCGCCGAAAGTGGCAGATTTCTCTTGGTCAAGAGAGGAACAGAAAGTTTTACCTATATTAAAGATAAATCAACGGCGGGCGATCGCCAAATTTATCGTCTAGACAGCCAGGGAAATCGCACTCAGTTAGTCGAAACCGTAGCCTATGAGGCCCGTACAAGACCTTGGTACACAAATGCCAAACAGTCAAAAAAACCCACCTGGTCTCCCATCTACGTGTTTGCGGCCCCGCCAGTATTAGGCATTACGCCCGCAGTCCCCATCTACACCAAAACGGGAAACCTGCGGGGGGTACTAGCAGTTGATGTCACTCTTTCTCAAATCAGCGATTTTCTCAAAAGTATCAAAATCAGTAAGTCGGGACAGGTGTTTGCGATCGAACGTAGTGGCGAAATAGTCGCTAGTTCCACAGATGAGTTACCCTTTGTCAGCACCAAAGACGGACAAAAACGGCTGTTGGCAACGGAAAGTAAAAATTTACTCATACGATCGGCCGCCAGACATTTACAATCAATTTTTGGCAGTTTTGCCCAAATTCGCAGCCAAGGACAGTTCACCTTCGATATGGACGGTTCGCGACAATTTATTACGGTGGTTCCCCTGCAAGACGAACGGGGGCTGGATTTGCTGATTGTGGTCGCTATTCCCGAAGCAGACTTTATAGAGCAAATTAACACCAATATTCGCACAACTATTTTATTGTGCTGTTTTGCCTTCATTGTGGCGATCGTCTTAGGTATTTTCACATATCGCTGGGTAGCCGAACCGATTCGCCGATTGTTGAAAGCTTCCAAAGATTTAACAAAAATGTCCGAGTCAGCAGATTTTACCTCCTCGGAACTAGAACGAGAAGTCGAAGTCAAAGGCGTTAACGAACTCGGACTTTTAGCTCAATCTTTCAATCAAATGGCAAGACAGTTGCGCTCTTCCTTTGCTACTTTAGAGGAAACCAATTCCCATTTAGAAAGCCGAGTAGCAGAACGAACTGCCGAACTCAAATCAGCAGAAGCAGAACTGCGAGCGTTGTTGGCAGCGATGACCGAATTAATTGTAGTTGTGGATGCCAGCGGCCGCTACTTAAAAATTGTGCCTACCAATCTATCCCAACTTTACACACCAGCTCAAGAATTAGTAGGCAAAACCATCAGCGAAATGTTCCAGCCAACAACAGCCGATCGCTTTCTTGACTGCATTCGCTCGGCTTTAGATACCAAACAAACCGTCAGTATTGAATACACTTTAAACCTGCGCGGTCGAGAAGTTTGTTTGGCGGCGAGGATTTCTCCGCTTTCGGAAGAGTCTGTAATTTGGGTAGCCCGCGACGTTACGGAATACAAACGAGCCGAATTAGCACAGCGGGAAAGGCAAAAACAGTTGAGCAAGCAAAATACTGTTTTATTAGAACTAGCTAGAAATAAAGCCCTTTATCGGGGGAATTTAAAAGTAGCTTTGAAGGAAATCACTGAAGCAGCCGCTCATACCCTAGAAACAGAAAGAGCTGCTATTTGGATGTATGATGAAAGTAGATCGAAATTGCTATGCTTTGACCAATTTCAGCGCAGTAGTGGTAGGCATTTCGCCGGGGAAGAAATTTTAGCAGCCGATTATCCGGCTTATTTTCAAGCTTTGGAAGAAGACCGAACGATTGCCGCGGACGATGCTCTTTCAGATACCAGAACTAGAGAATTTGTCGCATCTTATTTTGTAGAAACAGGCGCTACTTCCACTTTAGACGCACCGATTAGACTCGGCGGACAAACTGTAGGAGTAATCTCTCTAGAACAGGTGGAAACTTTTCGTAACTGGACGGTGGAAGCACAAAATTTTTCTGCTTCCTTGGCAGATTTAGTCTCCTTGGCTATGGAAGCTAGCGATCGCGAACGCACACAAATAGCTCTACGTCAAGCAGAACAAAAATATCGTAGTATCTTTGAAAATGCCGTGGAGGGGATTTTTCAAACAACTCCTGAAGGGCGTTTTTTGAGTGTGAATCCGGCTTTTGCCAAAATCTACGGCTATTCGTCCCCAGAGGAACTGACATCGAATTTGACAGATATTCGACAGCAGGTTTATGTCGATCCCAAACGCCGGGATAAGTTGGTGCAGGCGATCGATCTATGCGGCGAAGTTTCGGGATTTGAGTCTCAGGTTTACCGCGCTGATGGCAGTATAATTTGGATTTCCGAAAGTGCCCGTGCGGTTTACGATGCCGACGGTGTGCCTCTTTATTATGAAGGTAGCATCGAGGATATTAGCGATCGCAAAGTCTTTGAATCTGCCCTCCAAAGAGCTCTAGAAGCCGCCGAAGAGGCTTCCACCGCAAAAAGCGCATTTTTAGCAAACATGAGCCACGAACTGCGAACACCGCTGAATGCGATCATCGGCTACAGCGAAATGCTCCAAGAAGAAACCGAAGAATTAGGTTACGATGAACTCCTCCCTGATTTGGAAAAAATTCGCAATTCTGGCAGACACTTGCTATCTTTAATTAATGATATTCTAGATATTTCTAAGATAGAAGCAGGTCGCATGGAGCTTTATTTAGAAACCTTCGATATCGCTGATTTAATTAAAGAAGTAGCATCTACCGCTTCGTCCCTAACTGAGAAAAATGGCAATACCATAGACTTGAGCAAAATTACCAATATCGGCACGATGCACTCCGATATTACTAAAGTGCGACAAATATTATTAAATTTGCTGAGCAATGCTGCTAAATTCACTCATAACGGCACAATTACCCTCACCGCAACTCGCGAAAATCCGGCGCAGGAAATCAGCGACCAGACACAAGAAAACTGCGATGAATCTGATGATAATTCTCTCTCATCATTGGCAATTAGAGAATTTTTGGTATTTAATTGTACTGATACCGGAATTGGGATGGACTCAGACCAATTGCAGCGAGTTTTTCAACCCTTTACCCAAGCAGATGCTTCTACTACGCGCAAGTATGGAGGCACGGGTTTGGGACTAGCAATCAGCCAGCGTTTTTGTCACATGATGGGTGGTAGTATTTCCTTGGAAAGTCAAGTGGGTGT
>NZ_JAHRFC010000003.1:95511-182035 GCF_020883015.1 Microcoleus sp. CAWBG640 | reverse complement strand
AACCCTTTACCCAAGCAGATGCTTCTACTACGCGCAAGTATGGAGGCACGGGTTTGGGACTAGCAATCAGCCAGCGTTTTTGTCACATGATGGGTGGTAGTATTTCCTTGGAAAGTCAAGTGGGTGTAGGTTCTACTTTTACTATCCGCTTACCTATCAATATGAATATTAAGTATTCCTAAGCATGATTTCAGGAGATACAATTTATGGTAGTTGCAGCCAAATCAACAATTTCTCTGACGAATTTGATATAATGGGGCATAGGGTATATGGCATTACTAATTATCTATAGCAGTCCTAAATGAGTCGTAAAGTTTTTACCCCACCCCAACCCTCCCCTTAGTAAGGTCCGGGAGTAAGAAATTCACAAATGATTTAGGATTGCTATATAGCAGTCCTAAATGAGTCGTAAAGTTTTTACCCCACCCCAACCCTCCCCTTATTAAGGTCCGGGAGTAAGAAATTCACAAATGATTTAGGATTGCTATATTACCAATTACCTATTACCAATTCTCGCTCTTACCTCATAGGAGAGCTCGAAGGGCTATAATCCATCAAACAGGAATCAATGACCCGCAATGTGCCACTTAAAATGGTGGAATGCACACACCATCAATTTAGCAAAAATACCCAATAACATAAAAAAAGAGCCCACCCTTCATCAAAGGTGGTCTCAGTTCATGCCAGCTTACGAACAGCTAGGCAATTAGGTCTCTGCACAGCTAGACGTAAAAGTTGAGAAAAAGATCCGGATGGTCAGAAAAAACTTCTCACCAATAGTTAAGCTTCAGCAATATTCCCCTGAAAATGGGGAATGCTGAAGCTTAAGTTGTTCAAGATGCCCCATTTTTCATGACTATTACCCGATCGACTAAGCATCGTCATCGTGAGCAAAGCGACGGAACAAGAAATCTAGAGCGTAGTTCCGCAAATTGTAGTATTCTGGATCTTCCATAATTTGTACCCGATCGCGCGGACGCGGAAACGGAATCTCCAAAACTTCGCCAATGGTAGCCGACGGGCCATTGGTCATCATCACCAGGCGATCGGCTAAAAACAACGCTTCATCAATATCGTGAGTAATCATCAACACCGTACAACGGTGATCGTTCCAAATTTTCAGCAACTCTTCCTGCAATTCCTCCTTAGTAATTGCATCCAAAGCACCAAAAGGTTCATCTAAAATCAGCACTTTCGGGCGAATGGCCAAAGCGCGGGCGATGGAAACCCGCTGCTTCATCCCCCCGGAAATTTGCGGCGGTCTTTTTTCCGCAGCTTCTGTCAATCCCACCATCGCCAAATGGTCTTTGACGATCGCATTTTTTTCCACCTTGGACTTATGGGGAAATACAGCATTAACAGCTAGATAAACATTTTCAAACACCGTTCGCCAAGGTAGCAAAGCATAACCCTGAAACACCACCATGCGATCGGGTCCTGGCTTGGTAATTTTCTCCCCGTTAATCGTCACGCTACCCTGACTGGGAGTGCTAAAACCAGACACCATGTTTAACAGAGTTGACTTACCACAACCGGAGTGTCCAATCAGGGTAATAAACTCTCCCTCAGCTACATTCAAGTTGACGTTTTCTAAAGCCCTGTAACCGTTTGGATAGGATTTGTAAACATTTTGGATCGACAAAAAAGGCTGACGGCGATCGTTCCCTTTCTGGTTTAAAGTTTTGGTTTCGGTATTGTTTTTCGTGGTGTTAATCATGGCTTTGCAATTTGTTAGTGGGTGATAGGCGACGGAAGTTCGGCAACGGATTCGCTCAACGGATTTAACTGATGTAACAGAGGTCAGGAATAGGGAATTACTAACTAACAAATAACAATTAGCAATTACTCTATTTTTATGTAACTTAAAACCGCTCTAAGCTGCTCTGCGGCCGGAATCGAGTATCACCTCAGCCATCGTGAAATCGCGTTTAATTTTCAGACTATTGAGGTAGCCGATTGGATCGTCAGCATTAAACACCAAGCCATCAAACAAGGGAAGAGAACCGCGAGTATAAGTAATATCCGACATTCCCAACTCTCTCGCCGCCGTGCTGAAAGCGCCGACTCTAACAACCCGTTCCAGAATTTCCACCCAGTTGCGGGGAAACACAGTATCGCCCCAGCGCGCCATCTGCACCATGTGCCACAGTTGTTCAGTACGGCTGGGACGGTTCACCCCATCTCCGCAGAACAAATGGTGGGCGTATTCCCGCATCGGACTGTCGAGGTTACAAGCATTAGATTTGGGATCGCCTAGTTGGATGTAATTTTTGTCCGTGGCGACATACTCCCGTCCCGCGACAATTTCCGAAACCTCAGCAGCGTGAGCTGGATCGGCGCAATAGTGAGAAGCTTCCAGCAAAGCTTTGACTAGAGCAATGTGAGTGTTGGGATAAGCATTAGCCCAGTCTTCCCGCACCCCCAGAATTTTGGCGGGGTGTCCGGGCCACAATTCCAAATCTGTCGCCACGGTAAAGCCGACTCCTTCCATAGAGGCGCGCAAGTTCCAAGGTTCGCCGACGCAGAAACCGTCAATGGTGCCGCCTTGTAAGTCCACGATCATTTGGGCTGGAGGGATGTTTTTGAGCAAGACATCATGGTCTGGGTCAATGCCGCCGGAAGCCAGCCAGTAGCGTAGCAGCAGGTTGTGCATGGAAGAAGGGTGAACGATTCCCATGCGGTGAGTTTGGGCCGGGGTTCTTTGCAGCATTTGCTTAAAGTCTGCCAGAGTGTAGATCCCTTGGTCGTAAAACCGCTTGGCGAGGGTAATTCCGTTACCGTTGCGGCTCATGGTGAGGGCTGTAACCGTCGGTATGGGCTTCTCTTGGTGCGCCCCCAAGCTCAACCACATTGCCATGCCAGAAGGCATTTGGGCTGCGTCTAAGTAACCTGCGGCGATGCCGTCTACGATGCCGCGCCAGCTTGTTTCGCGCACCAGGTGGACTTCATCGAGGCCGTGCTTGGCAAAAAAGCCTTTTTCTTTGGCGACGGCTAGGGGAGCGCAGGCTGCGAGGGGGACGAAGCCTAGTTCTAGGTTGACTTTTTCCAGTCCATGACGGGCGATCGCCGGTACTTTCCGCGCCCGCAGTTTTTTCACCCGTTTTTGCTGGTTGAGGAAGTAAATCATTTCGCTGCGTAGAGCGTAGTAACTGGGGTGTGAGACTACTTCCATCCGCTTGCGGGGGCGGGGGATGTCTACTTCCAAAATCCCGCCAATCTTCGATTCTGGGCCGTTGGTGAGCATGACGATGCGATCGCTCAGCAATACCGCTTCGTCCACATCGTGAGTCACCATCAGGGCGCTGATTTCATACTCTTGGCAAATTTCCATCAACTTTTCTTGCAAGTTGCCGCGAGTTAAGGCATCGAGGGCGCCGAAGGGTTCGTCTAAGAGTAACAGTTTAGGACGCAGGGCGAGGGCACGGGCGATCGCCACGCGCTGTTTTTGTCCGCCGGAAAGCAGTGCAGGCTGTTTCTCCGAGTGGGGGCCCAAGCCTACCATGTCAATGTGCTTTTGAATGATATCGAGGCGTTCGGCTTTGGGTAAGCCGTTCATCACTGAGTCTACGGCTAGGGTAATGTTTTCCCTGACTGTTCGCCAAGGTAGGAGCGAATAGTTTTGGAAGACTACCATGCGATCGGGGCCAGGTTGAGTGATTCTTTGTCCTTCGATAGTCACCAGCCCTTCTGTAGGCAAATCCAAACCAGCCACCATATTAAGCAGCGTAGATTTCCCACAGCCAGAGTGTCCAATTAAGGAAATAAATTCGCCTTTTTTAATCTCCAGATCGATGCCTTTGAGCGCAACGTATGTGCCACCGTCTGATAGATTAAAAACTTTTTGGAGTTGTTCTACTGCAATCAAAACAGACATGATTTTCTTGCCTTTTTTTTTTGTAGGTTGGTTTTTTAGCTAGATAATGTCGCTTTTAGTCGAGTCTAGATCCCCCTAAATCCCCCTTAATAAGGGGGACTTCGATCTATTTTAACTGGTTCCTAGGAAGAGCCTGGTTAACTGGTTTAACTGGTTCCTAGGCTCTGCCTGGGAACCCATGTCTAGAGGCTCTGCCTCACTTGTCTAGGAGTAAAATTCGAGGCAGAGCCTCTGGATCTGCGTTTCCAGGCAGAGCCTGGAAACGAGTAGATTTGCCTGGTTAAGTAGAAACTACTTTCCTTGACTAGGAGCAATTTTTTGCTGCAACCAAGCCATCATGCGATCGAGCATCAAACCAACTGCCCCAATATAGAACACCGCTAATAGAATTTCGCTGATGTAGTTTTGTTGGTAAGCATTCCAAATAAAGAAACCAATACCCGTAATCCCCGACATCACAATTTCCGCAGCAATAATCGCCAGCCAAGCCAAACCGATCGCAATTCTCAATCCTGTGAAGATATAAGGAAGTGCTGACGGAAACAAAATATTGATGTAATACTCTTTCCGAGTAAGTTGCAGCACTTTCGCCACGTTGTTGTAGTCATCGGGAATTTGGCGCACACCTTCCGCCGTGTTGATCAAAATCGGCCACACTGAAGTGATAAAAATTACGAACAAAGCAGCAGGTTCGTTTTGTTGTAATGCAGCCAGGGCGATCGGTACCCAAGCCAAAGGCGCTACCATCCGCAAAAACTGGAAAATTGGATCTAAAGCCTTATTCAAGAAAGGATTAGTACCTACCACAACTCCCATGCTAATTCCCACAATCGCAGCCAGGGTATAGCCTTTTGCCACCCGTTCCAAACTCGCCAAAGTCTGCCAAAACAAGCCGACTCCGTAAGTTTTGGAGTTCATAAAAGGATACATCAGCAAAATCCGCGTCCGTTCATCAGTCCAAACGCTCGTCGGTGGCGGCAGTTTGATAAGTCCAGTGCTAGACAAGAATTGCCAAATAAACAGAAATCCAAGTAATCCCAAAATTGGCGGCAAGATATTCTGGGAATTCTTCTTCCAAAACTCACCAAATGCTCCTTGGACATCGACTCCGCCCTTTCGACTTGTGCTCACAGCCATGCTGCTAATCTCCTAATTTCTGTTGTTGGTTTTCGATCCTAAATTATGGGAAGCTTTTACCCCATTACACTTTTTTGATTGCCAAACTCTTGAGATAATCTTCTGGCTTTTCTGGGTTAAATTCTTTGCCGTCAAAGAACTTCTCAATGCCGCGAGACGTACTTTTGGGAATCTCAGCTTCAGGAACTCCTGCTAATTTGGCTGCTGCTTTCCATAAGTCGCCACGGTTGACTTTACCGACCAGTTCTTTCTTCTCTGCCAAAGTTTTTGTTGGCAAGAAACCCCAGCGAATGCTTTCGGTTAAGAACCACAAATCGTGACTTGCGTAGGGATAAGAAACGTTGCCGATACCATCGTTCCAATACAGCGGGCCCATCTTGAAGTCGTTGATGTCTGGTTTGCTGTCGCCCATGACGTACTTGCCTTCATAGGAAGGTGTCAAAACTTCCGAAGGTACGTCAAAGAAGCCTTTGCCAGAAACAATTGCCACCAATTCGGCTCGATGTTCGGGCTTGTCACACCACTGTTGTGCTTCGATTAGTCCTGCTAGCAAGGCTTCGGTGGCTTTCGGGTGCTTGTCTACCCAGTCGCCACGAATTGCTAGATATTCCTCTGGATGACCTTTCCACATTTCGGCAGTCAGGGCTGACATGAAGCCGATTTTTTCCTTGACAATCCGCAGAGGCCAGGGATCGCCGGTGCTGAAACCGTCCATACTGCCGGTTTTCATGTTGGCGACAGTTTGGGCTGCGGGTACTGTCAGCAACTCGACATCTGCATCGGGATTGATGCCGTTGGCGGCTAACCAATAGCGAATCCACAAATCTTGGTTGGCTTTGGGAAAGGTGTAAGCTGCTTTGAAGGGAGTGCCTGCTGCCTTGAGGCCTTTAATGTAATCTTGGGCAGCTTGATCTAGTTTAAGTCCGAGGCCTTTGCCTTGGTGTTTGCCCGCGATCGCAATTCCATTTCCCTGAGTGTTTAACTGCGCCAGAATATACATTGGGATTTGGACGCTGTTTTTAGTAATCAGACCTTTACTAATTAGATAAGGCATGGGCATTTGCCACTGACCACCGTCAATCCCACCGCCTGCCGATCCGATTTCTACGTTGTCTCTGGCCGAACCCCAGTTGGCTTGTTTCGCAACTACGACATCCGTCATGCCATACTTGGCAAAAAAGCCTTTTTCTTGGGCAATGATTAAAGGTGCTGCTTCGACGATGGGGATGTATCCCAAGCTGATCTTAGTGCTTTCAATTCCTTCGACTCTTTTCTCGTTAGCCACCGCCACTGGTGATGTTGCCACAGGAGTTGCTCCAGAGCCAGCATTGCTACCAGCGCCAGCACTACCAGTGGGTTCTGGGGGATTTCCCAGACAGCCTTTGAGTAGTATTGAACTGACAGCAGATGCACCTGCGGTGACGATAAATTTACGTCTGGAAAAATTCTCTGAAAATTTTGTCATAGCCTAGCCTCGCTGCAATCCATAATCTTCTGTAACGACATCACTGAAGTTTATCAATGCGCTTTTTTGGTGTTTGCTAATTGGGGTTTAGCGAACTCTTTTGAGCGCAGGTTAGCAGTACGGAGTCCAAGATTTATGGTTAGCATAAGTCTTTGGAGTATCCTTACTGATTTGACTGTTTTGATTAAATCGATATTGGGGTCAGCCCTGTTGTGTGAGCGACGCTGGTTGCGATCCCCACGTTTTTTTGGCTTGATAATCAAGTCTACCGTACTCTGGCAGTAATTCTAAAACAATTATTAAATTTGACTGATAAGTAAATGTTTTCGGATGAGCCTATCAATAAGGAAGGCTTGGCAATAGCCTGCTGGTTTGCTTATCAAAACTGGTTCAAACTAAGACTTGTAGGGTAAGGGCTGTAGTGAAGGGCGATCGGGGGGCCTGCAAATCTATTGTCAATAAGCTCTCAACATCTGGGCGCTCGTACATTTACTTTGTTAATGTATGTATATTTTTTTTAAGGTTGCGATGAATTGTATTCTAGGATACAGTAAATTAAAATAGATAGGAATTAGGCAAAAAACCCGGTTTATGAGAAAAAATCGTCGTTGCAAGCTTAACAAGCCCTTATAACTTTGGCGAAGCTAACATTACTCGCAAGAGAAAACCGGAGGGGCAACCATACCCCTCCAACCCCGCAAGGGGATTCAAGGCGGTTGAAACCGCCGGGTCGTTTCCCTCTCAGGGCTGAAGCCACTGAGTTTCCCACTTACCGAGTATTTTTTATGAGTAATTTAAAAATCCACCATAAACCGCAAACAACGGTTTAATTTTGTTGAGGTTCCATCATCGTAGCCCAGCGGCGTTTCAATGCCAAAGTTAGTCCATCAGCAATCGGGATCACACTGAGAGTTACTCTGGGATCGTTACGCAATTTGTCGTTGAAACTACGAAGGGCTAGGGTACTTTGGTCTTGTACTTGAGGATCGGCAACTCGTCCTGACCACAGAACATTGTCAATTACAATTAGGCCGCCATTCCGTACCAGTTGGAGCGATCGCTCAAAATAAGCTTCATAATTTTCTTTATCCGCATCAATGAAAGCAAAATCAAAAGTTCCTGCTTGTCCTTCGGCGATAAGCTGATCGAGAGTATGAATTGCCGGGCCCAAGTGCAAAGCAATCTTGTGGGCGACACCCGCTGCTGCCCAATAGCGACGCGCGATATCCGTATATTCTTCGCTGACATCACAAGCCACAATTTTCCCGTTGGAAGGTAGTGCTAAAGCTACGCACAGGGAGCTATATCCCGTAAACACCCCAACTTCTAAGGTTTTTGTCGCTCCCATGAGTTGCACCAGCATCTCCATAAACTGACCTTGTTCAGGAGCGATTTGCATCATACCCATAGGATGTTTAGCAGTTTCTTCTCGCAGTTGCTGAAGAATATCTGGCTCCCGCAGGGAAATAGATAATAGATAATCGTAAAGTTGATTTTCTAGACTAAGAGTTGAGTTCGCCATCGGTTTGTCCTTGCTGCTGACTTGTGATTTTAAGTAGTAGACGCGCAGATATTAGATGAAGACGCTAGATGTCAATTGTAGATGCTGTGCGTCCAGGACTGAGTTAGAGACACGCAACTGGCAGAACGCGCGATCGCCATCCAAATCAGTTTATCTCAGCCCTAGCTGATTCTGCTGCTGTATGAGAGTTGTCCCAAAATAACAGTCAAAAACAGGCTGTTGAGGCCTGTTCCACAGGAATTATGGGAGATTTATTTGACTACTGACAGGGACTACTTGGCAATAGGAAGCTTTCTTAACTGTCACACTCTTGTTAGATATCCAAAGCCCCTACGCAAGGGCTGGCCATTTAGTTGAATAGGAAGCTTTCCTAACTGTCACACTCTTTTCACCTCGTCCTGCAAACCCACGCACAATCAAAACAACATTCCGCAAAGGCGATCGCAATGTATTACACTTTCGCAGGTTTTGGTGCCAGCACAGGCATATTTTTACTATTAGTTTTTGCCATTCTGCAATGGTTGCACATCCCCGCCGGCAGCTTCATTGATTGGGTAATTGCCATTGCTATTTTTGAATGGTTATTGTTGATAGTTACAGTTCCGTGGAATATCCATTTTGAAGCTAAAGAAGTTTTAGCCCAAGCCAAAGAATCAACCGAAAAAGGTATCGTAGTTGACGACAAACAAGTCAAATACGTTACTGTATTAGCTAGTCGATCGCTCTTGGTGGCCATCGGACTGCACCTCTTGAGTGCGATCGCCCTTTACACCCTAGCCGCCACCGGAATTAGCGCAATTGGCTATCTCAGTTCGGGTGCTGCACTGCTGTTAACTATACTGCGCCCAGCGATTAGAGGTTATCAATATTTAGCAGCGCGGCTGACAATGATTCGCCGTCAATTTTTGCACCCCCGCGAAGATATTCTCGAACTCCGCAGCCGCTTCGCCAACTTAGAATCTACCATTAACAATTTAGAAGCTAAGTTCAACTCTAACGATCCGAATTCTTGGGTAGCTATCCAAGAGCGACAGCAGGAAGCTAACACAAGAGACTTAACTCGACTAGCAGCATCTCTACAAGACTTGACTGCTACAAATCAGGCAGAACATACTAAACTGACAAGAGATGCAGAAAGTGCGATCGCCCAACTCACCGATGACGGAAAATTCCTCAACCACATCCGCGAAATCATCCGATTTTTCAAAGAAGCATAAACTACCAGCCAATGCCCATTCCCCATTCTCTACCTTTAGATAGATGTCAAATAGAGGCGATCGGTAAGTTTGGGGGGTAAAAATTGATGAGACCACTCCCATAATTATTGTCGAACACGCATCTCTTCCACCAAGCTGAGGGGGAACCGCCTGCGTGTTCTTGACTGTGTTTTGAGGAGATTTCTGTGAGCAAGAGTTTTTTTATTCCTTCTGTCATAAGCTCTATCGTCAGGAAACTATAACCAAAGATAGTTAGGGAATCCCTGAGCTTAAGTCTATTATTTAAACATAGGTCAAAGACACTTTTTGAAAAAATAACCCAGGAATAAATCATGAGTATTAGCAAAGCAACACCAAAAGATGTAGAAATGGAAGCTAATATGCAAGCTCCCCACTACGACAGGGGCATCACTCCTGCCGAAACAGCAGCGCGGCAAGAACGTGAAGGTAGCAACTTCATGCACACAACCACAGAACAACATCAGCAAGATGCCAAAACTGATGACCAAACTGATGATGAAAGTATTCGCACTACAGATGGCTATACAGTAGACAAAGAAGGTCTTGTTAACAATTACGCGATCGAACCCGAAATGTACATTGACGAACCGGGTGATTTGAGAGCAAAAGAAGAAGCAGAAGCCCAAGAACGCGCTCGTATTTTGGCTGAAATTAAAGATAAAAGAGGTGAAGAAGGTAAACTGACTGCCGAAACAGATATGCGTGGCAAAGGGCCAGGAATTATCTAAAATATCTGGTTTTGACAGACGTTCTAAAAAAATATCAGACCCAGATTCCCGATTGGGAGCATCCCGATTTTGCATAGGCGAAGCATGACCGCCGACAATTTATTAGCTCGCGCCAGAGATTTACAGCGGTCATGCTTCGCCCCTACGAATATACTTGAAAAACACAGATGCACATTCCCGATTTCTTAAAGAAGTCGGGAATTTAATCACGATCGCATTCTACGTTTAAGTCGCTTCAACTCGCAGATTGCATCAATTCATAAAGCCTCCTTACCAAGGCTGTAATTTTCGTGCCATACTGCAAATCCGCTGTCCAACGCCCACCGAGTCGATCGACTTCTGGAGCAATTCCCCGCGTCACAAAGCGAAATCGGGGATCTACAAGTTCCTGAACCAAAGGTTCAATACTGGCGTAAGCTTTTAAATGTTGAATGTGAGCCCTAACACCGATGCGGGCGCTAGCGAAAGATGCGCTTTCACTATCTCCCCCAACCGTAGCCAAACCTCCAAAATTGTTTTGAGTCGGTCTAATATTGTCACCAAAACGCAAAAAATTAGTTTCTAAACACATTTGACAAAAAGCAATATCGTAGTTGACTCCTTCCACCCTCGCTTCTTCGCGATAAAGCTTTGCTATGTCAGGAAAAACCGTTAAAGCGCTGGGATTATTGGCTCTGAGAAACATCATTAACTGCACTTCAGTGGTGATTCCAGCACCCATAATTTTGCCAACTTGAGCAGGAGGCTGGATATTCGATCGCAAAACCACGGTCCGATTAGCATTATCCCAAGTAACTAATACTTGAAAATCCCGCAGTTCGATCGCCTGAACGTAGACAATATTCTTGTAACTAACGCGGCGAAGTCGGGCAATATTAGATAAATCAATGCCCAATCTATCCACTAGATCGATGGGAATATAAGCATTCCCATTAATTAAAACCCCCTGTTCTTCATAAATCCCACCATTGAGATTGATATTAATCGATCGATAAGTAATGGGGCTAGGAGTTGGAGGTTCCGCACGAGGGCGAATCCAAGTTTCCAATCCGTCAGCAATTCCCATCGCCATCTCTCCCCGCCGATTTTGAATCAAAAGGCGATCGTCCGGGTTCGTCAGAAAGCCCAGTTCCATTAACATCGAAGGAATAGAAACCCAGCGACAAAAAATCAACCGTCCCAAACCCGTAGCCGTATCCGGTGTTGCGCCACGGTTAGGTAACTGCGGGAACCTCCGCAGCAACGACATAATCAGCATTTCCGCATCAGCTTTCCGCTGGTTGTTGGCGGCAATATAAAAAATACCGGCACCGCGCACCGAGGGGTTAGAAGCGCCACTAGCTTGAATTTCCAAAGCCACATCGCCAATCCGAGACCGGGAGTTAATCCAGTCAATGGTTTGCACTTGACTGAGTTCATCGGGGACAGCCAGCACTTCCACAGCGCGCGATCGCAATTGGCCAACCACCAAGTCCCGAAGCAGGATCATTTCCCTGGCTTCAGTAGTTCCACCGGCCACTGTTCCGGGGTCTCTCGTCCCGTTTTCAAAGCCACCGTGACCCGCGGATAGAAAAATTCTCGCCATTTTTATTGTCTTTGAACATTAACTTTTAGAGTTTAGAGGTTCGCCAAGCATTTTTTGATAAATTTCTACAATCTTTTCTGCCTTTTTATCCCAGGCAAATTCTTTGGCTTTTTCCATCGCCTTGGCTGACATACTTTCCCGCAGGCGATCGTCTTCAACCAACAGTTGAATTTTACTTGTCAACTCCTCGGTGAGATACTCCCTAGAATTTGGCTCTATCTTAAAACCCGTTTCTTCATTCACATATTCACCAATACCGCCATTATTGGCAACGATGCAGGGGAGCCCGCAAGCCATAGCTTCCATGACCACAGCTCCGCCAAACTCTCGGATAGAAGGAAAGCAAAAAATATCTGCTTTCTTGTAATAATCCAGAGTTTCTTGTTGATTCACCCATCCGGCAAAACTCACTATTTCCCCTAACTTAAGTTCCTGCACTCGGTTTTCCAAGTTATTTCTTTCTGGTCCGTCTCCCACTATTGTTAACCGGATTTTATTTTTAATTACCGGGTCTAATCTGCCCATCGCTTCTATCACAATGTCGGCGCATTTGTAGGGGACTAATCTGCCGACAAACAGCAGATTTATCACGCTAGCATCTTTATTTTTGATAGTTGTCGAATTTAAAAATTCATCGGAAATGCCATTTTCGTAGAACAAATCAATTCTTTCGTCAGGGATGGCAAATAAATCTTTGAGCATATTCAAAGTATAGGTTGAACCTGCTAAGATTTTGTCAGCTTTTTTGTAAGTTTCTACATAACCTGGAATTAAGGCTCGACCCACTGCTCTCAAAAAGTTGAATTGAGCAAATTCTTGTTTTGCCGTTTCTTGAAAGCCTGGTGGGAAGGGAATGCCCCCATTCACAGGCCCTAGAATAAAAGGAGTCTGCTGACATACAGTGACTACTTTAAACGGATAGCGTGGCATCATCGGGGTAATGGCATGAACTATGTCATAATCGCCGTTCAAAATTTGTGTTTTAAATTTTTGATATACTTGCCGATTAAATTCTTCATAAATTGGGTAGCTTAAGGCATTATAAAGAGGCCAATTTACTCGCCCGTTGGCCGTAACTTTTGCTACTATCTTATAATATTGCTTGTTTAAATTGGATTCTTCTAGGTAGAAAACTTTTTCATATTCTGGATGTTTGTCCAGAGCTGATTTATTTCTAATATGGGTGACGAGGGTGGCATCTACTAACTTGTTGATTTTGTGAAAGAAATTGTAGCCAACCAAAGGTACAGATGCCCATTCAGGATTGCATTGCTCTACTATTAGTAAAACTTTTAATTTTTGGTTGTTCATTTGTTTACTACCTGTGGTTGTGAATTAATTTTAGTAAGCTAGGTGCTAGTTGGCGGAATTAATGGAGTTGGTTGTTTTGTATTCGATTAATTTGCTCTGTTGGCCCAGTAATCTGCGCTGGTGAAACTGGATTTGACCTTGTAGCTGGGGAAATTTGGCTAATACGCAAGACAAAGCGTAGATGGCTGCGTCTTTAGTGGTGATATTCCGATGCTTTACATAATAGTTATAGGTGCGATAGGTTGCTAAGGGATAGCCGCTCCATAGTAACAGGCTCCAACCTTTGCTCGGCAATGCCATTGCCAAGGCTAGGACTGGCAAGATTAATCCCCACAGCCAGATGCTGCGGGTTTCTTTTACCCAATGGCGCTCTGGTTCCCCGCCGTGCATCCAGGAACCTTCGGCGTAGGCGTAACCGGCTCTTTGGGCGCGCTTCCACCACTGAGTAAAACTGGTCATTTGGGCGTCGTGGAGGGTCATTTCGGCGTCTAAACGCAGGATTTTCCAATCTTTTTGGCGCAAACGCACGCAGAGTTCTGGTTCTTCGCCGGCGATGAGTGTGGGATTGAAACCGCCGACTTGTTGCAAGGCTGCGACGCGCATCATGGAGTCGCCGCCACAGGCTTTGGTTTCGCCGATGGGGGTATCCCACTCGATGTCGCAGAGTTGGTTGTAGATGGTGGCTGCGGGGTATCGTTCGCGTCTGCGCCCGCAGACTGCTGCTACGTCTGGTTTGGCTGTGAGTTCGCTGTAGGCTCGATCGATCCATCCCTCAACGACTTCGCAGTCGCCATCGACAAATTGGACAAATTCGATGTCTGGTGCTATTTCCAGCAGGCGGGTAAAGCCTTCATTTCTGGCGCGGGCTGCGGTAAATGGTGTGGATAAGTCGAGTTCTACTGTATCAGCTCCGAGCGATCGGGCTAATTCTAGGCTACCGTCTGTGGAGCCGGAATCGACGTAGATGACGCGGGAAACTTTGTTTGTGGCCGAGAGTAGGCATTGGCGGAGGCGCTGCCCTTCATTTCGTCCGATCGCCACTAATCCAATTTTTTTCAAGTTTTTCCTGTTGAATGCAACTACTAAACTATTCCTGAGACCTCTGCCATAATTATTGGTGGAACACGCAGTCCTGCCTGTTCTTCACTGTCTTTTTAGGAGATGTCTGTTTCAGATCTTAATCAAAGCCCAGCTATTTTGATATGATTTCTTCTACTTCTAGAAAAGATTTTTCCGATTTACTGGCTTTTTTTTCAATAATTTTTGCTGGTATTCCCACTGCGGTGGCGCCGGGTGGCACATCACAGATCACCACAGCATTAGCACCAATCAAAGCATGATCGCCGATGGTTACGGAGCGAATTATTTTGGCTCCTGCACCGATATCGACATGGCCTCCAATTTTGACATCACCAACAATTGTCACCTGTTGCAGAATTAAACAGTTAGGGCCAATGGAAGCGCTGGGATGAATGACAATGCCATTAGGATGAGGCAGTACCAGTCCTCCTTCTATTTGGCAGTTTAAGGGGATGTCTGTTGCCGTTACAACACTCCAAAAACGATGGTATATGATATTTAAGCGACATAACAAATAGCCTAAAATCCCACCATATTGCTGCCATTTTTGATAATTACGGATAGATTTGAGCAGTTGACAATTGGGTTCCCACCACTTACCAGCTTGTTCGCGACTCCAGTCTGGTTCTGTAGCAGAAATGATTGGCTTAGTGATTGACTCAACCATTGTTTGTTCAGTATTTTGATGATGTATACAATTGTGTTTATTTGTGGAGTTTACATGAAAAGTAATCTCTAACTGCTGTAGGGAGATTACTTGAATTGCAAGGCAGTGGGAGTTGATGTCTTGCGGTAGAAGTGCGACACTCGTAACTGTAAGAGTTCCTCTTCGATTTCTGGGTCGAAACAGCCTTAACGGTTGTTAATCAAATCCGCCCATGGCCAGCTTTGGGTTTCGGCTTGCAATTTTTTCACTAAGTCTGAGACGCGGCCGATGGGTCTGGCGGGAACGCCTGCTACTATATCGCCCTCGGCAACATCTTTGGTGACGACGGCACCGGCGCCGACGATCGCATTTGGGCCGATGGTGACATTGCGAAGGACGATCGCCCTGTAGCCGATAAATACGTTGTCGCGGATATCTACCTTGCCTACGGCATCTAGTCTAACGTTGTAAGCCCGGTTGAGCATGGCGATGGAGCCGTCGTGGCCGATCACGGTACAAGAGGAGAAGTGGACGTTGTTGCCGATGCGGACGTAGGCTGGATCGGTAAACATGGTCTCCGGCAGGATCGTGCAATTTTCCCCGATCGCGTAGAAGTTGCCGTGGCGACGGAGAAATTCGGCGTATTCTTGGGAACCGGGGTTACAGAATCTAATGTAGAGGTTAGAAAACTTGCCGTAACGCATAGCCTGATGGCGGAGGAATCTTTGGAGGATTGACTTAAGCATTTTCCTGTTTCTTTGTAGATTGAAGAATCTTGGCGGGGATACCAACAGCAGTTTGACCAGCCGGAATGTCGGATAAAACTACTGCATTGGCACCGATATTTACGTCGTCTCCTAAGTTGACCTTGCCGAGAATTTTTGCACCGGCGCCGATGTTCACCCGATCGCCCAATTGAGGCGATTCTAGGGGTTTTTCCAAATAGCGGTTTCCCAGGGTTACGCCTTGGCGGATAATGCAGTCATCGCCGATCGTACAGTGTCCGTGGATGATAATCGCGCTCTGATGTTCAATCACCACCCGGCGGCCAAGCTTCACGGTGTATGGCAAATCTATGCCGTAGGTGTTGCGGACTTTTCGGTAGAGCGATCGATACAGAATACTCAAGGGAGCCCGCAGCAGCTTCGGTTCAACTTTCATTCTCCAGACACCGAAGCGTTGAACTGCTACCGCCCGAAACCCCGGTTTTGTCCAATCGCGACCATGAGCAATCCAGTCTTCTTTAATTTGCTGCCACAGTCCGAGTGGGGGGTTTTCTACTTGATTTGCACTGCCAATTAAGTTTTGATCGTCAGTTACCATAAGTTTTAATTCACACTTATTGCTTGTTTACCCTGTTCCTAGATGCCCCTGATAGTAATTTGTTTATTGGTTTTTTTGAGGGAGGTTTAACGGGTGCATCTGAGTTTTTCAAATATATTCGTAGGGGCGAAGCATGACCGCTGTAAATTTCTGGTTATCGCTAATAAATTGTCGGCCGTCATGCTTCGCCTATGCAAAATCTGGATGCTCCCGGTTCAACCCGGTTTATTGAGATCTAGAATACCAATTTCTAGGGTACATCACACAAGATTTTATTTGGATTAACCGGGTTTATTTGGGTTTGAATTATTTACCCACTCCTTTAAAAATTTTTGGATTTTTCAATCTTACCCCCCTTAAAAAATACACTATTCAATACAAAATCGCTGAGTAATTTTGGTGGATCGCCATCGGGCTTGCCTTGCAGTACGCGCCGCATTCTCCAGACGGCAAAACCCGAAGCCCAGGACACATCAGTTAAGGCTGTGTAAACCAAGCCGTAGTTTTTGACAAAGTACCTGCGCCGGGAATCAAACCAATAAGTCGGCAGCCGTTTGGCAGGCTTTTTGGTGTCAGTAACACCTGAGCTTTGACCGACTAGGTGGACAACACGACTTTCGGGCACATACCAGCAACTCCAACCAGCTTTGTGAGCTTGCAGGCAAAAGTCCATTTCTTCGCAATACATGAAATAAGCTTCATCCATCAAGCCAATCTTTTCAAATACTTCGCGACGGACGATCATGCTGGCTCCAGCTACCCAATCAGTTTGACAGATTTCTTCGGAAATCGGAGGCGCTACGGCCCAGTTTTTCAAAAGCTTGGATAGGAAGCCTGTGCGCCAACCAAAATCGAGTTCCGTCAACAAGCTGTGAAACCGAAAAGCTGACTCCTGGGGGGTGCCGTCGGGGTCTTCTAAGCGGCTGCCGGCGATTCCGGCTTCGGGATGAGTGTCCATGAAATCGACCAGGGCTTTGATGGCACCGGGGCGAACTACGGTGTCTGGGTTCAGCAGCAGGATGTAAGGCGGGGGATTGGGAGATTTCAGGGCGGGACGGATCAGGGCGTTGTTGCCAAAGGCGAATCCGCCGTTGTAGTCTAGGGGTACGAAGGATGCCCATTCGCTCCAGCCTTCTGCTGCGATCGCGCTGCTAATTTCTGCGACTGAGTTATCACCAGAGGCGTTGTCTGCAACTGCAACCCGCATACCGGGAAGGGATTCGACTTCGTTAACTAGAGAACGCAGGCAGTCAATGGTCAAAGCCGGGGTTCGGTAGTTAACGATGACCACAAGTAGCGGATACGGATGATTTGGCGCAATGGCATTGGACATAATGGCGATCGTCTGTTTAATAATTTTTAGCTCAGTTTGTATCTGTTTGGCAAGGGCTGGTAGTTAAACATTTGATAAATACAAATGTTTAACTACCAGCCGGGAAGTCTAAGGGTATATTTAGAGGGGGATGAATCTGAGCGCTGCGCGAAGTACCCCAAATAAATTACTCCTTGGGATGAAAGGCTCGTCGGGTGTAGGTACGGAAACCGACAATTAGACATTGCAAAGACCTTTAACTTTGATGTACTTCCTAGATATTAAAGCAAAAGAAATGGTATGTTAAGGTAGGTCGAAAAAAGAAGCTAAAAATGCAACTCACTTACAAATACCGCCTCAAACCCACAAAAGCCCAACTAGCAACTATTAACGTTCTGAAATATGTCGCCGGGAAACTAGGTAAAAGTGTTTTATTTGTTGACCCCAAAGGAACTTCCCAGCACTGTTGGAACTGCCTCAACAAAGTCCCGAAAGAGTTGTCCCAACGGTGGCATTCTTGTCAATGTGGAGAATCTTTGGATCGAGATGAAAATTCAGCCAAACTCATAAGAAAAATTGGTCTGAGTTACGAAAGTGGCGGTGGAACTCCGTCACTCAAAAAAGCCTTTGCAAAAAAGGAAAAAGAAGCCTGCGGTCTAACTGTACTCAGTTGACCGTCAGGTTCGTTCACAGTCGATACTGGCGATAAACCTGACTGGCCGCTCGGTGCAGCAAAGAATGCCGATAAACCAACCCCTTCGTATCATCAGAATAGCCGCCGCCAATCACACAAGCAACCGGATACCCCCCCGCCAAACAAGTAGACAAAACTTGCATTTCCCGGCGAAATAACCCCGTATCACTTAAAGCTAACTTTCCCAGTTTATCAGCCTGATGAGGGTCTACTCCGGCATCGTATAAAACCAAATCTGGCTTGACATCCGAGAGCAAATCTGCTAAATATTTAGCCAAGGTTTGTAAATATTCTTCATCCTCCATGCCCACAGGCAAAGCGACATCTAAATCGCCCTTTTGTTTGGTACCTGGAAAATTCACCTCACAGTGCATCGAAAAAGTAAAAACACTGTCGTCATTTTGAAAAATAACAGCGGTTCCATCCCCTTGGTGTACATCTAAATCCACAATCAATACTTGACGAACTAAACCCATTTTTTGCAGGACACGAGAGGCGATCGCCAAATCGTTAAAAATACAAAAACCAGACCCATAATTAGGGAAAGCATGATGAGTTCCACCCGCAGTATTGCAAGCTAAACCGTATTCCAAAGCAAGCTTGGCAGTCAGTACCGTCCCGGAGGAAGCGATACAAGTCCGATTGACAAGAGCCGGACTCCAAGGAAGACCAATTCGCCGTTGAGCTTTGGCATCAAGGGTCCCGTTGCAGTAAGCTTGAATGTAATAGTCATCGTGGACAAATTGAATCCATTCTGATGGAGGAAGTTCCGGGGCGTGAAATTGATCGTGGGAGGCGACCCCATCCGCCACCAGCATTTCATAAAGCAGCCGGAACTTAGCCATCGGGAAGCGATGACCGGGTGGCAGGGGTGCAACGTAATCTTCGTGGTAAATAATTGGTAAGTCCATTGAGAGTATTGTAGAAGAAATAAATCTCCAATTGAAAGTGCAAACTATCAAAAAAATAAATTCGCTGGATAACCTGTATATGGAACTAAAAATAGTTTGGGAATTGGAAAGTAACAACCCCACAAATACTGACAATTTACATCATATCAGTCAGTGGTGGGCAAATCTCCATGGCAAAGCAATTACCTGGGTAGAGCGCATTATTCCCCTGGCCGGTGATATGAGTGAAATTCACTGGCATCCCCAGCGGTTTGACGAAAATTTTATCATGGTCAATCCTGAAATTCGTGGGGATACTCTGTATTGGTACAAACCAGATTCTCCTGTCGAAAGGAATACCATAGTTCAGAAACTGGAACTAGACAACCTGCAACAGCAACTTTACATTTACCCTCAGTTAGAATCGGAGATAGTAATTCGGATAGCAATTCCCGAAATTAAATATCAAACCCTTGAACTGAAAAATGTCGAATTTGCCCTCGGCGAAGATAATATTATGTTGCTATGGGATGTAGAACAAGAACTGGAAATCAAAATCGCTCTTACTGCCGAAAATATTCTGAAACTTCAGGAATTACTGGCAGATAAACACCCGAAAATTTAAACAACTTGTTCCCTGAGATGTTGCAGCCCTATAAATCCAACACTTGGGCGCAGTCTGATGCCAGTTTTGCTGTCTTGCGGCATCGTTTAAATCTGTTGGTGAACTAGCCATGATGATTGAGAAGGCTGCTATAGGAGATAGATTTAGGACTTACACATGGGGACTCCGAAACCGGGTTTTTTTACGAAAATACTTCGTTTTTGCCGACAGATTCGGTAAAAAACCTGGTTTCTTTGGTAGGAGTGCGTCAGCCTTGACATTCCTAGAAAATAAATTAATAAATAAACTCAAATATTCATCTGGTACTCACAGTAGAGAATAAAAATATGGCCGCATACAAGATGTTGATTAACCCCGAAAACATCCAAATTTTAATCATTGACGATCGACCTAATAACTTGCGATTTTTATCAAACATCTTGAGTAAAGAGGGGTACAAAGTTCAGAGGTCTATTTCGGGTGAATTGACAGTAAATTCTGACTTTGATTCTATACCTAACTTGATTTTGCTCGATGTTGTCATGCCGAGAATGAACGGCTATGAAGTCTGTGAAAGACTAAAAGCTAACGAAAAAACCAGCGAAATTCCGGTAATTTTTTTGAGCATCCTCCATGAAGCTTATCATAAAGTTAAAGCCTTTGAAGTTGGGGGAGTTGACTACATTACTAAGCCTTTTCAAGTCGAAGAAGTTTTAGCCCGTGTCAAAAATCAACTAACTATTCAACACCTATCAAAACAATTAAAAGAGCAGAACGCCCAACTACAGCGAGAGGTGGCAGTTCGCAACGCGACAGAGCAAGCACTGCGGGAAAGTCAAGCACGGTTGCAGAAATTGGCGACTAATATACCGGGAGTAATTTATCAATTTGTGATGAATGGTGAGGGAAAATTAAATTTTGAATATATCAGTTCTGATTGTAGAACCATATATGAATTAGACAGCGAACAAATTTTAAATAACCCCGAATTGTGTTTTCAACAAAATCATCCTGATGACCGAAAAACTATTGAAAATGCTGTGCTGATGAGCGCCAAAACTTTAGCACCTTTTGCCTGCGAATGGCGGATTGTTACGCCATCAGGGAAGATTAAGTGGTTGCAATCTAATTCTCGACCCGAAATGCGTAGCAATGGAGATATTGTTTGGTACGGGGTACTTTTTGATATTAGCGATCGCAAACAATCAGATTTAGAAAAAGCGGCAGCTAAAATAGCCTTAGAACGGCAAGTTCAGCGAGAATTGCTGATTGGAAAAATAATTCAGCAGATTCGCTCTAGCTTACAACCAGATGAAATATTTCAAACCGCAGTCACTCAAATTGGTCAGACATTTGGTGTGAATCGTTGTTTGCTTCACACCTATATTACTAGCCCCCAGGTCGATATTCCTTTGGCGGCAGAGTATCTGGAACCCGATTGCGAATCAATTCGCCATATCTCAATTCCGATTTGGGGGAATCCTCACGTCGTACAAATGATGATTCAAGATCGGGCGATCGCCTCCAATAATGTTTACTCAGATCCTCTTTTACAAGCAGCGCTACCCATTTGCCGCGAGGTGAACTTGAAATCGATGTTAGCAATTCGCACTTCCTACCAAGGGGAAGCAAACGGTGCTATCTGCTTACACCAGTGCGATCGCTACCGGGAATGGACAGAAGATGAAATCGATCTTTTAGAAACTGTGGCTGCTCAAGTAGGAATTGCGATCGCCCAAGCCAAACTTTTAGAACGAGAAAAACAGCGGCTTCAACAACTCGATCGACAAAATAAACAGTTACAAGCAGAAGTTCGCACCCGCGTCCGCGCCGAACAAGCTCTGCAAGAATCTGAAGCAGAATTGCGAGCTCTTTTTGCTGCTATGACTGACTTAGTTTTAGTCAGAAATGCCGAAGGGCGTTGTATCAAAATCGCTCCCACAGGTGCGTCAAGTTTGATTAAACCTCCCAGCGAAATGATTAACAAAACAGCCCACGAAGTCTTACCCAAATCTATTGCCGACCTGATATTAGCTACTATCAAACAGGTTTTAATAAGCAAAAAAAGTATCAATATTGAATATAATTATACTGTAGAAGGACGCGAAATATGGCTCGATGCTAAAGTTTCTCCCTTGTCTGAAGATTCAGTAATTATTGTGGGACGAGATATTAGCGATCGCAAACAAACAGAATCCGCACTGCGAGAAAGTCAGCACTTCATTCAGGCGATCGCTGATTCTAATCCCAATCTATTGTACGTTTACGACTTAGTTGAAAACCGCAACGTTTACACCAACCACCAAATTACTGCAATGCTAGGTTACACCGCCCAAGAAATACAAGATATGGGTAATGAAATGATGTTAATGCTGCTCAATCCTGAAGATTTACCAGCCTTTTTAGAAAGTGTCGAAAAAGTGGAGCGATCCGAAGACGGCGATGTCATTGAATGTCAATACCGCATGAAACACAAAAACGGCGAATGGCGGTGGATGCACAGTTGGGATACAGTATTTGTGAGACAAACTGATGGTAAACCTAAACAAATTCTTGGTACGGCTAACGACATCACCGATAGCAAAAGAGCCGCAGAAAAATTGCGTGAATCCCAGCAAAGAATTTCATTTCTATTGCAGCAAACACCTATAGTGATTATCGAATTAAACATTAATTTAGAAGTGATCACTTGGAATCCGGCTGCGGAAAATATTTTTGGATATAGCCAAGCAGAAGTTATCGGTCACAACGTCCCAGATTTAATTATTCCCGAAAGTTGTTACCAGCAAATATCTCAACTTTTAAACAACAATATGACTGGGGAATTTAGTGCTACTTGCACCACCAGTGAAACCCAGACCAAAGATGGTAAAAAAGTCGTTTGTGAGTGGTATAATACTCCGCTAATTAATGAAAAAGGTAGAGCGATCGGCATCGGTTTAATGGCGGTGGATATTACCGAACGCCAGCAAGCAGAAATGGAACTACAAGAAAGTGCATTGCGGCAAAGAGCGATCGCGCGAATTATTGAAAAAATGCGGCAGACATTAGATATCCGGGAGATTTTTCAGGCCACAACGCGAGAATTGCGCCAAACCATGAAATGCGATCGAGTCGCCATTTACCGTTTCAATCCAGACTGGAGTGGTGAATTTGTAGCGGAATCCGTTGATAATAACTGGATTTCCCTCATCCAAGAACAGCAAATATACCCCAACTTCACAGAAGATACTGTAGAGAACGAAAAGTGCCTCCTCCAAAAATTTGATAGCAGCTTACAAGAAGTATGCGACACCTATTTGCAAGAAACCCAAGGCGGAGCCTACAGCCGTGGTAAGACTTACCTTTGCGTCGAAGATATTTACAAACAAGGCTTCGATAATTGCTACATCCAACTCTTAGAAAAATTTGAAGTCAAAGCCTATATTACCGTCCCCATTTTTTGCGGAGAAAAACTTTGGGGATTACTCGCATCCTATCAAAATTCAGCCCCCCGCCAGTGGAGCGAAGCTGAAATCAACGTCGCAGTTCATATAGGTACGCAGCTAGGAGTCGCGTTGCAACAAGCTGAGTTGCTAGCCTACACTCAAAGACAGTCAATGGAACTAATTAAATCTCAAGGAAATGCTGAAGTTGCCAATCGTGCCAAAAGCCAATTTCTCGCATCCATGAGCCACGAACTCCGCACCCCATTAAACGCTATTCTTGGTTTTTCTCAAGTTATGGCTCGCAACATTTCCATCACCAAAGAACAAAAAGAATACATTGAAATCATCAACCGTAGCGGCGAACATTTGTTGGAACTCATCAATGATGTATTGTCCATGTCTAAGATAGAATCTGGTCAGATTAGCATCAATGAAAATAGTTTTAACCTATACAAGCTGATCGATATCCTCAAAGAAATGTTGCAATTAAAAGCCAACTCTAAAGGCTTGCAGCTAATCTTTGACCTACCGGATAATTTACCAAAATACATTCAAACCGATGAATCAAAATTGCGGCAAGTTTTAATTAACCTCATCGGAAATGCTATTAAATTTACTGTGAAGGGAAGCGTTAGTCTGCGAGTCACAAGCCAACCAGAAGAAACTTTAGATGGAGCCAAAAAATGCCAATTAATTTTTGAAGTAATGGACACCGGACCTGGTATTTCTCCGCAAGAAATTAACACTTTATTTCAGCCCTTCGTGCAAACAGATACCGGACGTAAATCGATGCAAGGAACTGGTTTAGGCTTGCCGATTAGCCAGCAGTTTGTCCGAATTATGGGAGGTGATATATCAGTTAAAAGTCAAATCGATCGAGGCACAAAATTTACCTTTAATATCCAAGTGAATGTGTTAACAGAAATTGATGATAGAGAAAAATATAGCACCAAACAAGTCATTGCTTTAGAAGCTGGACAGCCAGTTTATCGGATATTGATAGTTGAAGATGTACTAGAAAACCGTCAACTGTTAATCGAGATTTTGAAACCATTGGGATTTGAAATTATCGAAGCTTGTAACGGTGAAGAAGCTGTGGCTTTGCACGAAAGCTGGAAACCCCACCTGATCTTGATGGATATGTTGATGCCTATTATGGACGGGTATGAGGCAACCAGAAAAATTAAGCAAACTCCTGAAGGCGAAAAAACCATCATTATTGCCCTGACTGCTACTGCTTTTGAGGAGCAGCGACAAGTGATTTTTGCCGCAGGTTGTGATGATTTTATCTGTAAACCCTTTCGGGAAGAAGTGCTGTTTGAAAAAATTGCGGCTCACCTGAAAGTGCGTTATATTTATGAGGAAGAAAAGTCATCTACTTCTGTGTCCGCCCTGATATCTCCCAAAAGTTTGACCCCAGAGGATTTGAGTGTAATGCCTATAGACTGGTTGGTCAATTTGTACCAAGCAGGGATTTGCGTTGATGACAGTGGCATACTGGAACTGATTAAGCAAATCCCTGAAAGTGAGGCAACTCTCGCTAAGGCTTTAACAGATTTGGTCGAAAACTTTCGGATTGATATCATCATCGATCTCACTCAATTATATTATGATGAACGACCATCCACTGCCAGTGACTCCTAAAGATATTCTGATCGTTGACGATATGCCGGATAACTTGCGACTTTTATCCACCATGCTTACATCTCACGGCTATCAAGTTAGGAAGGCTATTAACGGACAACTTGCTTTGCAAGGAGCACAAATGTCTCCTCCGAGTCTAATTTTGTTAGATATTAATATGCCGAAAATGAACGGCTATGAAGTTTGTCAGAAATTAAAAAAAAATGATAATACTAAAGATATTCCGATCATTTTTATTAGCGCCCTAGATGATGTATTAGAAAAAGTAAAAGCTTTTCAAGTAGGAGGAGTAGACTATATTACTAAGCCATTTCAAATAGAAGAAGTTTTAGCCCGTGTTGAAAGCCAACTTTCCTTGCGCTCTTTGCAATCAAAACTGCAACAACAAGCTAGAGAGTTGCAAGAGCGCAATGCTTTGTTGGAGCAAGAAATTACTGAAAGAAAGCGGGCTGAAGAAGAAATTAGGTTTTTGCTGGAAACTACGCGGGCGATCGGCGAATCGGTGGATTTTAACTCTGCTTTAGAAGTAATTTTGCACCAAGTTGGCGAAACAATCGGATGGGATCTAGGAGAAGCTTGGATTCCTGATTCCGAAGGAACTTTGTTGAAATCGAGTCGCGGTTGGTATGGTAGAGATAGCAGCATGGCAATCTTCCGCCAGCAAAGTGAAAACTTGACATTTGCTAGAAATATCGGGCTACCAGGACGAGTTTGGGTTTCCGGGAAACCTGAATGGGTAGAAGATATTTCCGTGGGATACCCAGAATTTATGAGAACTAAAATAGCGCTAGAAATTGGGTTTAAAGCAGGTTTTGGTGTACCTATTTTAGTCGGGGATGAAGTCTTAGCAGTCTTAGTTTTTTTTAAACTTGTATCTGGTCCCAAGGACTCGCGATTTATTGACATTTTTAATATTGTTTGCACTCAATTAGGTTCATTAATTCAGCGAAAAAAAGCAGAAGAGTCTCTGAAGATAGCTGAAGAAAGATATCACAGTATTGTAGAAAATGCCATGGAAGGCATTTTTCAAAGTACCCCTTCAGGACAATTTATCAGCGCTAATCCAGCCTTAGCGAAATTGTATGGTTACGAATCGCCTACGGAACTGATGTCCAGCATTCAAAACATTTCCGAGCAACTTTATATTGATGCCGAACGCCGTCGGGAATTCGTAGTTGCTATGGATGAACACAATGCTCTTTCTGGCTTTGAATCGAGGGTTAAACGTAAGGAAGGTGCTTGGATTTGGGTATCGGAAAATGTCCGGGCAGTTCGCAATTCCCAAGGTAAATTAATTTACTATGAAGGTACTGTTTCTGATATTACAGAGCGAAAGTTAGTCCAAGAAGCCCTGAAATTTCAACAGGATCAAACTGAAAAGTTGCTGTTGAATATTTTACCAAAACCCATAGCCGAAAGATTGAAAGTTGAGCAAAGCACAATTGCTGACAGTTTTGAAGAAGTAAGTGTTTTATTTGCTGACATTGTTGGCTTTACTGAGTTGTCCGCTAGAATGTCTCCGACGGAACTCGTAAAGCGTTTAAACGTGATTTTTTCCCAATTCGATCAATTAGCAGAAGAGTACGGTGTGGAAAAAATTAAGACTATTGGTGATGCTTACATGGTAGTTGGAGGATTACCTACACCCAGAGATGACCACGCTGAGGCGATCGCGGAAATGGCCCTGGAAATGCAAGCAAAAATAGCAAAATTGTCCGCCCAAACAGGGGAAGATTTGGCAATTCGCGTGGGTATCAATTCTGGGCCAGTAGTTGCGGGAGTGATTGGTGTTAGCAAATTTACTTACGATTTGTGGGGGGATACTGTGAATGTGGCGGCGAGGATGGAAGTTACAGGAGTTGCAGGCAGTATTCAAGTTACGGATGTTACTTATGAGCTTTTGAAAGATAAGTATTTGTTTAAGAATCGAGGTTTGACTCCGATCAAAGGTAAGGGGGATATGGTGACTTATTGGCTCCAAGGAAGAAAGTAGAAAGTAGAAATTAGCAATTGGGAATTGGGAATTGGGAATTGGGAATTGGGAATTGGGAATTGGGAATTGGGAATTGGGCCTTTTGGCTTCGCCATCAGGTAAATTGTCTCGAAACATCCCGATCGTGCAATAATGATAAGACTTGCACACAAACTCTATTAGTAGAGTGGGCATTCCCCACGTTACCGCTACATATAGAGTTTCAACTGTCAACCCGTGTAAGTTCCAAATCAAACCGGCTGTTGCTCTACACAATTTTTTCCTAATGGCTGAAGTCCCCCAAAATCCCGCAGAACTTGCAGAAGCCCTCAAAGGCTTTACCGATATCAATTTTCAATTACCCGATCCCGAAGACGAACAAATACCAGACTTCGATTTTGACAATCAGGTTGACAATGCCTGGAAAGTGTGCGATCGCTTTGACTTGCAAACAGATATCTGGCGGGGACGCATTCTCCGAACAGTCCGAGACAGAGAAAAAAAAGGTGGCGAAGGACGCGGCACTGGCTTTTTGAACTGGCTAAAAGAACGAGAAATAGGCAAAAGTCAAGCCTATTCCCTGATAGAATTAGCTAAGAGTGCCGATACATTAATCGAGCAAGGAGATTTAGACCCAGATTCCATTAGAAACTTCAGCAAAAGAGCCTTTGTAGAAACCGCCAAAGCATCTCCCGAAGTACAGCTAATGGTAACAGATGCGGCCGGAAAAGGCGATCGTATTACCAGGCGTGAAGTTAAACAACTCTCCGACGAATGGATGGCTTTAAACTCCGACTTACTCCCAGAAGAAGTCAAAGAGAAAGCATCCACAGGTTCCCTACCTTCCCGCTACCTAGCCCCCTTAGTCAAAGAAATGGAGAAACTATCTCCATCTCACCAAATTGAAATTCAAAAAGAAGTAGCAGAAAATCCCGACGTAGATACAGTCAAACAACTAACTTCCGATGCCAAGAATTTATCTAAATATCTCGATTCTGCGGCCCAAGTCCAGGCGCTCAATCAGTCTCATTTAGATATGGAAATGGCCTTAGAAGAATCCTTACGAGTAGGCTGCTTGGGAACCACCGCAGACGTTGTGAAACAGGCAGCGCAGCTAGAACAAACAGTAATCAAACTATACACTATTTGGAAACGTTTAGGCAGTTTAACAGATAGATTGTATGTCGATACAGGAGCCAGTACGCCGAATTTACGATTACTTCTAGGATGTTTAGACACGCTTTCGGGAGAGAAGATCGAAGTTGATTTCGGAGATGGAGAACGCTCTATTCGTTTGCAAATTATTAGCGAATAAATCCACTTTTCAATCGGTGAGTGATATCAAATCCGGTAGCATCTGAATGATTCAGATCTCTATTCTCTCCCTCTGTGTCCTCTGTGTTCTCTGCGGTTAAATCATTCCGATGCAGCCGGAAACGATATGACTACAAATTTACATCTGCACTATTTCAGCAACAGGCTTCTAGCCTGTTCCACAAAGACTGAATCTGATTGTGGAACGGGCTTCTAGCCTGTTCTTGAAAATAGTGCAACATCAGCAACAGGCTTCTAGCCTGTTCCACAAAGACTGAATCTTAATTCTTAATCCCCGTCGTCGCAATACCCCGCATAAACTGCCGTTGACCGACCAAAAACAGTAACACAACAGGCACTGTCCCAATTACCACCGCGGCCATCAACAAGGGCCAACTGCTAGTAAACTGTTCCTGAAACTCAGCCAAAGCCAACTGTACGGTACGCAACTCTGGGCGCGTCGTAAACACCAGGGGCTTAAACAAATCGTTCCACTCGCCGATAAACGTAAACAAAAACAGCGTCACCAAAGCAGGGCGGGCCAAAGGCAACATCACTTGCCACAAAACCTGCCAGCGGTTTGCCCCATCCAGCATGGCGGCCTCTTCCAACTCCACGGGAATTGTCAGGAAATATTGACGTAGGAGAAAAATCCCAAAACCATTAGCAGCCGTGGGTAAGATTAGCGCCCCGTAGGTATTGAGCAAATGGCCCCACTTCAAAACCAAGAAAATGGGAATCACCAAAAGCTGAAAGGGAATTACCAGGGTTGCCAAAACCACCAACACTAAGGCTTGTCGCCCTCGAAACTTCAGCCTGGCCAAGGCATAGCCGGCTAAAGCCGAAGTTACTACCTGAAAACCAGTTACTGCGATCGCCACTAGAGTAGAATTAAGAAATGCCAACAAAAAATTACCGCGTCGCCAAGCCTCCTGATAGTTCGCAAAAGTCCAGCCCGTGACCTTGACACCGACACCAGATGGTGATAAAGAAACCAAAAATACAGCAGCTAGAGGCAACAGCACCAGTGCGGCCCCCACTAGCAACAAAATAAAACTCAGCAGTTCCAGTGCCCTAGACCTGTCAAAAGATTTGGTCATAAATTTGTGAATTAATCTAAAATGATAACCTTAGTGAGGCTCTCAAACCCGATCGCCCCCCAAGTTCCCGCACAACCGCGAATTTTTAGTCGAAAATAGGTAAAGTGTACCGTCACTGACCCCAAATTTTAAAGGGCGTCAAAACATCCTACAAGGTTATTGAGGAGAATACATATCATATGCTACAGCTTGAGGCCATCCCAGCAATTGACTTTCAAACCGAAGCTTACAAAGATGCTTACAGCCGCATCAACGCCATTGTGATTGAAGGCGAACAAGAAGCTCATGACAATTACCTGACACTCGCCGAACTGTTGGCGGACGAAAAGGACAAGTTAATTCGCTTGTCCAATATGGAGAACCGGCATATGAAAGGCTTCCAAGCTTGTGGCCGGAATCTGAAAGTCACGCCAGACATGGTATTTGCCAAGGAGTTCTTTTCAGAACTGCATAAGAATTTCCAAAAGGCATCTGCCGAAGGTAAGGTTGTAACTTGCTTGCTGATTCAATCGCTGATTATCGAGTGTTTTGCGATCGCAGCCTACAATATTTACATTCCCGTCGCTGACGACTTCGCCCGCAAAATCACTGAAGGCGTAATCAAAGAAGAATATATGCACCTCAATTTTGGGGAAGTCTGGCTAAAAGCTCACTTTGAAGACTCCAAAGCTGAACTCGAAGCAGCCAACCGCCAAAACTTGCCCATCATCTGGAGACTGCTAAACTCTGTTGCAGACGATGCTAACGTCTTGGGGATGGAAAAAGAGGCTTTAATTGAAGACTTTATGATTGCCTATGGTGAAGCCCTGGGCAACATTGGTTTTAGCAACCGTGACATCATGCGGATGTCAGCACAAGGCCTCGCAGCCTAATCCAATTGGAAATAAGGAATAGGATAACAATTAAAAAAATCAAACTTTTTAGTTTTGCCTTCTTCCTTCTTCCTTCTTCCTTACAAGGTTTCGCACCCCAATCAAGTTAGAAATAAAGAACGGGAACTCAATTAAATTTTTTTAATTTTCCCTTCTGACAACTGACAACTGACAACTGACAACTGACAACTGTCAACTGTCAACTGACTTCTTCCTTCCTTAATTTTACAACTTAATGTTTGGTTTAATCGGTCACTTAACCAGCTTAGAACACGCCCAATCGGTAGCTAACGAGCTGGGCTATCCAGAATACGCCGATCAAGGTCTCGATTTTTGGTGCAGCGCACCGCCCCAAATAGTCGATCACATCACGGTGACAAGCATCACTGGGCAAAAAATAGAAGGCCGCTATGTGGAGTCCTGTTTTCTGCCAGAAATGCTAGCCACTCGTCGGATTAAAGCAGCCACTCGCAAAATTATTAATGCGATGGCGCACGCTCAAAAAAATGGGATTAATATCACAGCTCTAGGTGGCTTTTCTTCGATCATTTTTGAGACTTTCAACTTGCAGCAAATTAAGCAAATTCGCAATCTCAAGTTGGAGTTTGAGCGGTTCACTACTGGCAATACTCACACTGCTTACATCCTCTGTCGCCAAGTAGAACAAGCAGCCCCCAAATTGGGGATTGAATTGTCAAAGGCTACCGTAGCTGTTTGTGGTGCTACTGGCGATATTGGCAGTGCTGTGTGTCGCTGGCTCAATGTCAAAACTAATGTAGCAGAATTGTTGCTAATTGCCCGCGACAAGGAACGTTTGCAAGACTTGCAGACGGAATTAGGGCGAGGCAAAATTATGGGTTTGGAAGAGGCGCTACCCCAGGCTGATATTGTCGTCTGGGTAGCGAGTATGCCGAAGGGAGTAGAAATCGATCCCTCTACATTGAAGCAACCTTGTTTGCTAATTGATGGTGGTTATCCCAAAAATCTGGCAACTCAGGTTCAGCATCCCGAAATTTACGTGCTCAATGGTGGCATTGTGGAACATTCCCTCGATATTGAGTGGAAAATCATGAAGATTGTCAATATGGATGTACCGGGTAGACAGTTGTTTGCTTGTTTTGCTGAGTCAATGCTGCTGGAATTTGAAAAGTTGTATACCAATTTTTCTTGGGGACGGAATCAAATTACGGTGGAAAAGATGGAGCAAATTGGTGAGATTTCCGTTAAACACGGTTTCCGACCTTTGATGTCATTTTGAGTTTGAAAATTAACAGTTAACAGTTAACAATGAACTGTTAACTGTTAACTGTTACAAGAAGCTTTGAGCGCAGTTTTTGATACTGAAATGGCTGTCACAGCTTCCGGAGGCGTGAGTTCGATGGCGTTGGTATTGTTGTTGTCAGAGTGTAGCAAAAAATTAAGCTCAACTCCCTGATTTGCCAAAGCGATAGGAAGCAATTGACCAATTAATAGTGACAACTTCAACCGGGCCCTCTTTTGGAGCAACACCTAACACGGTAGGATCTCCAAAGAGTCGATCGACAAAACCTGACAAAACATTATAGAAACTCTCAGCGTGCCAAACCCAGACCGGAAACCACTACTCTTAGATTTTGAAAAGCCCCTGGCAAAACTCGAAGCCCGAATTCACGAGATTCGCCAACTTGCAGCCGAAAACGGTGTGGATGTTTCCGAAGAAACATCCGAAGAAATTCGCAAGCTGGAAGCTCGAACAGACCAACTGCGGCAAGAGATTTTTAGCAGCCTCTCCCCCATGCAGCGGTTGCAACTAGCCCGTCACCCCCGTCGCCCCAGTACCCTCGATTACGTTCAGGCAATTAGCGACGAGTGGATTGAGCTTCACGGCGATCGACGGGGCGGTGACGACCCGGCCATGGTGGGTGGTATTGCCCGCATTGATGGGCGTCCCACGGTCATCATCGGCCACCAAAAAGGTCGCGACACCAAAGACAATATTGCCCGCAACTTCGGTATGGCGGCTCCCGGTGGCTACCGCAAAGCCCTACGATTGATGGAACACGCCGATCGCTTCTCCATGCCAATTTTCACCTTTATCGACACTCCAGGGGCTTGGGCGGGCTTAGAAGCCGAACAGCTTGGACAAGGAGAGGCGATCGCCTGTAACCTCCGAGAAATGTTTCGCCTCGATGTTCCCATCATCTGTACCGTCATCGGCGAAGGCGGTTCTGGTGGCGCTTTGGGCATAGGCGTCGGCGAGCGATTGTTGATGCTAGAGCATTCCGTCTATACCGTTGCTACCCCCGAAGCGTGTGCCGCGATCCTCTGGAAAGACTCTGGGAAAGCTAACTTGGCCGCCGAAGCTCTAAAAATTACTTCTTGGGATTTGAAAAACCTCGGCGTTCTCGATCAAATAGTACCAGAACCCATTGGTGGCGCTCACTCTAACCCCCTCAAGGCTGCGTCCATACTGAAACGAGCATTGTTGGAAAATTTAGCAGAACTGAGTCAGCTTTCCAGCCAGCAGCGCCGGGAACTGCGGTATCAAAAATTCCGCCACATCGGTGTATTCACAGAAATTCCTGCTTGAGGCGATCGATTCCCAGGAATCAGTTCAGCAATTTTTAACTGAAAACTCATCTTCTCAATACCGATGGATAATTCTGCGAATCTGCCAGCAATGTTATAATTTTTGATGTGACATCGGCTTAACATTTCTTAATGTTAATCTCAGAAATAACTGTTCCCATGGGATATTCGATCGACTGAGTTTCCCCCATACCGAGTTTTTCTATGAACTATCCGACAACAAAGCAGGCTCTGATTACCGGAGCAAGTAGCGGTATTGGCAAAGCCACGGCTCTAGCATTTGCCAAAGCCGGCATAAACCTGGCTTTAGTTAGTCGAGGGTCAGAAAACTTAGAAGCCGTTGCCGCCGCAGCCAGAGAAGTCGGAGTGAAAGCAGAAGCTTATCCCTTAGACTTGTCAAAAATTGACCAAGTGCAAAGTAGCATCAGTGCGATTGCAGCTCAATTTGGACCAGTAGATATCCTGGTCAACAGTGCTGGCATGGGCTATACAGGTCCATTGACAGAAACGCCTCTAGCCGACTGGCAGAGAGTTTTAGACCTGAATTTGACTAGCGTCTGGCAGTGCATTCAAGGAATTTTGCCGTCCATGCGCGATCGAAAATCAGGAATCATCATCAACGTTTCCTCCATCGCCGGCAGCCAAGTCTTTCCGAATTGGGGACTATATTGCGTCAGCAAATTCGGTCTCATGGCTTTGTCTAAGGCTGTAGCGACAGAAGAACGGGCTGGCGGAATTCGTGTAACAACAATCTGTCCAGGTTCTGTCAACACTCCCATGTGGGACACGGAAACAGTCCAAGCCGACTTCGATCGCACAGCCATGTTAACTCCAGAAATCGTCGCCGAATCTATACTGCACGCAGTACAGTTACCCGATGGCGCCGTAATTGAAGAAATCACCCTCATGTCCAACGCTGGAGTTTTGTGAACAGGAGATTTGAGACTGCTGAGTTTTCCAGGAATTCAACAATCTTTGAATCTCTAGCTATATTCTCCAATCGCAAATCCCAAATCAAAAATCCATCTACCCTGACACCAATTTTTTATGACAATTGCATCGAACAACGGTTCCACAATACTTTCAGAAACCCCAGACAACAATTTGCCCCGCATCCCCACTCGACCAGACCGCAACTCATCCAACGGTCAAGAATCCCAGGTGCCGGTACCCTCCGAAGTAGGTCAGGAGGAAATGATGGAAGCAGTGCGGACGATGCTGCTAGGAATCGGAGAAAACCCCGAACGGGAAGGATTGCTCAAAACCCCGAAGCGGGTAGCAGAAGCTATGCGGTTTCTCACCAGTGGCTACAGTCAATCCCTAGAAGAACTGCTTAACGGCGCTATCTTTGACGAAGGTCACAATGAGATGGTGTTAGTCCGAGACATCAGCGTCTTCAGTATGTGCGAACACCATATGCTACCGTTTATGGGACGAATTCATGTTGCTTACATCCCCAACCAAAAAGTAGTAGGGTTGAGCAAATTAGCCCGCATTGTCGAGATGTACAGCCGACGGTTACAGGTACAGGAACGTTTGACTCGCCAAGTTGCCGAAGCGGTTCAGACCATATTGGAACCCAGGGGAGTAGCTGTGGTGATGGAAGCTAGTCATATGTGTATGACTATGCGCGGAGTACAAAAACCCGGTGCTTGGACAGTTACCAGTGCGATGTTGGGCATATTCCAAGACGAACAGAAAACTCGTGAAGAATTCTTGAATTTGATTCGCCATCAACCGGCATTCTTTTAGTCAATAGTCAGTAGTCATTAGTCAGTAGTCATTAGTCAGTAGTCATTAGTCAGTAGTCATTAGTCAGTAGTGAGAGTAGAGGCTTGAGGAACAATTCCATAATCTCAAATCTCAAATTAGATGACGATCGCCTGTTGAGCTAATAAAATAGATTGGTGACTCATGGCTTTTGACTAATGAATCCTATTAAATTCGGTACAGATGGCTGGCGCGGCATTATTGCTGACGATTTTACATTCGATCGCGTAGCGTTAGTAGCGCCGCTAGCAGCACAAGTTCTCGCACAAACCGGCGGCAATGATGCCAGCAGCGGTACCGTAATCGTCGGTCACGATCGCCGATTTTTGGCTGAAGATTTTGCCAAAACAGCGGCTGTTGCAGTCCAGAACGCCGGATTTGACGTGCTGCTGAGCGATACTTACGCTCCCACGCCGGCTTTTAGTTTGGCTGCGCAACAATTAAATGCTTTGGGCGCGATCGTCCTAACTGCCAGCCATAATCCCGGCGCATATTTAGGGTTAAAAGTCAAGGGCGGCTTTGGAGGTTCAGTTTCGCCGGAAGTTACTCAACAGATAGAAGCAAAGTTAGGAAATCCCGCCCCAATTTCCGCAACTCCGGGCAAATTGGAGAGTTTCAATCCTTGGCCTGCTTACTGCAAAACCTTGCGGGAAATGGTCGATATTGATGGGATTAAAGAGGCGATCGCCTCTAACAAAATTACCGTATTTGTAGATGCCATGCACGGTGCGGCCGCCGGAGGATTGGCACAGATTTTAGAAGAAACAGTGCACGAAGTCAATAGCGATCGTGATCCGCTATTTGGAGGCGGAGCACCGGAACCTTTGCCGCGCTATCTTTCGCAGTTGTTTCGGGTGATGCGAACTCACCAACGCCAAAGCTCTGGTTTGTCGATCGGGTTTGTGTTTGACGGAGATAGCGATCGGATTGCTGCTGTTGACTCTAGCGGCAATTTCCTCAGTTCACAAATCCTAGTTCCCATATTAATCGAACATTTAGCCAAACGGCGCGGGTTTACAGGGGAAGTGATTAAAACAGTCAGCGGTTCTGACATTATCCCCAAAATTGCTAAATTGTACGACTTGCCCTTATTTGAAACGCCGATCGGTTACAAGTATATAGCCGATCGAATGTTGACCACTCAAGTCCTAGTCGGCGGGGAAGAATCGGGAGGAATCGGCTACGGTACCCACATCCCAGAAAGAGATGCTTTGTTGTCGGCGCTGTATTTGTTAGAAGCCGTTGTCAAATCCGGCGAAGATTTAAGCCAAATCTATGCCAGATTGCAAAAAGAAACAGGCTTTACTTCAGCTTACGACAGAATCGACTTGCACTTAGCAAATATGGACGAACGTTCGCGTTTGCTGTCGCTGTTGGAAAATCAACCTTTAACAAAAATCGCCGATAAAGCAGTTGTAGATTGCAACAAAGTTGACGGATATAAATTCCGTTTAGCTGACGGAAGTTGGCTATTAATTCGATTTAGCGGTACTGAACCAGTTTTGCGGTTATATTCAGAAGCTGCGACTTTGAAAGAAGTAATGCAAAACTTGAATTGGGCGAAAGATTGGGCGCAGAAAGGTTAAACAGTTGATAATTGACAAGGGACAGCCCAATCAGCCCTAGGTTTTTGCTGTTCCTTGTCAACTGTTAATTGTTAATGCTCCACCGTAATATAAAAAAAGCACTAAAACCAGATTTATTTACTTGTTTCTCCCTGCTTCTTCTCTGTGCCCTCTGTGTCCTCTGCGGTTAATAAAAAGATTAACTGACGCTGCCACCATTGGCGCAAGATTTTTGTTAATATTAATGCGTAAGTTTTAATTGAAATAATGACTAATCGTAAATTGCTAGTTGTCGCTACCAGCAATCCCGGCAAACTCAAAGAAATGCAAACTTATCTTCAGGATTTAGGGTGGGAGTTACAACTGAAACCGGAAGAGTTGGAAGTAGAAGAAACTGGCGATACATTTATCGCTAATGCTTGTTTGAAAGCTGCGGAAATCGCCAAAGCAACTGGAGAATGGTCGATCGCAGATGATTCCGGTTTAATGGTAGATGCACTGGATGGCCAACCCGGAATTTATTCGGCGCGCTACGGAAAAACGGATGCTGACAGGATTGAGCGACTTCTCAAAGAATTAGGAAGCCAACAGAACAGACAAGCCCAATTTGTTGGTGCGATCGCGATCGCCCGTCCCGACGGTACAATTGCCCTGCAAGTAGAAGGAATTTGTCGCGGTGAAATTCTGCAAAGTCCTCGCGGTACCGGAGGTTTCGGATACGATCCCATTTTCTACGTGCCCGCACAGCAACAGACGTTTGCAGAAATGACACCTGATACCAAGCGATTGTACTCTCACCGTGGCAAAGCATTCCAGTCTCTGATACCACAAATGAAGACAATTGTGAAGTAAAAGAATAGGGAGATAGGGAGATAGGGAGAGGGCGAGAGACGGCTACAAATTCCGATTCCCGATTCCCCATTCCCCATTCCCGAATTTCCTAGATTGCCTCTAGGTTTTTTTCACCAGTGCGAATACGGATAATTTGCTCTACAGGAGAGACAAAAATCTTGCCGTCGCCAATCTCGCCAGTGCGAGAAGCAGCGATGATTTTATCAACCACCATGTCAACCTGATCGTTTTCAACAACGACCTCGACCTTGAGTTTTTGCAAAAACTCAACCGTGTACTCAGAACCGCGATAGCGTTCAGTCATACCCTTCTGGCGACCAAAACCTCTAACTTCAGAAACAGTCATCCCTACAATGCCGGCATTGACAAGGGCGATTTTTACTTCGTCAAGTTTAAAGGGACGAATAATAGCTTCAACTTTTTTCAAGTTTTTCACTCCTGACACTTACTTCCTTCGTTATATTACTTAATTGGGGTGACACCTTTTGATATCATTGCCAACGCCATTGCATTTTGTAAAATATACTACCGTATGTTCCAACGCCATTGAAATGTAGACCAATCTTTGACAAAATTCCTTGATTTTACTCAAGGCTGGGTTAGGTTGAGCCGATCGCATTAGAGTGAAAAGACCGTAGCCTTTCGACGGCGATCTGTTAAAACAGAAAAATAACCCAGGAGACAGGAGTTTTCCCAGCCTCCATATTGCTATGTCAAATTTGCACGTATTGCTGAAAACTATAATTACCAAAGGCGGTCAGTTAAACTATTCCTATGCACCCAGCTAGTCCTCCCCCTGACCGCAATGGCCTCAATGCCCTATTCAGAAACCGCGCCTTCCTCGCCCTGTGGACTGGCCAACTTTTGGCCCAAGTGGCAGATAAGATTTTTTATGTATTGCTGATTATCCTCCTGAAAACTGGTGATTACACACCAGGGCAGAATTTTGAAAATTCCATGCTGTCAGCGGTGATGATTGCTTACACGGTGCCTGCGATCGTCTTTGGTTCAGTAGCAGGTATCGCCGTAGACCGCTTTCCCAAGAAGCAAATGCTGATGGGCTGCAACGTGATTCGAGCCCTATTAATTGCCGCGATGCCGTTTTTGCCCAAAGCCTTTGTTGTCTTGCTGGTGATTACATTTTTGGTTTCTACCGTCACCCAATTTTTTGCTCCCGCAGAAGCAGCAGCCATTCCGCTGGCGGTGGGGCGAGAGGGACTGATGTCCGCCAACGCCCTATTCGCCTCGTCCACGATGGGTGGCATCATTGTCGGTATGACGATCGGCGAACCGCTGTTTACTTGGATCAAACACAGCTACGGAGGAGGTTCTAGAGAGTTTTTGCTGGCCGGGTTGTATCTGATATCGGCTGTTTTGATTTATGCTATGCGGATCAAAGAAACTCATGCTAGCAGCAGTGTAAAAAACATCCATCCTTGGCAAGATTTCAAGGAAGGTTTACGCTATTTGAAGCACAATCGCCTGGTTAGCAATGCGATGGTACAGTTGACGATTTTGTATTCGGTGTTTGCTGCGCTTCAGGTGCTGGCGATCGCACTTTCGGGCAAAATAGGTCTCAAGGAAACTCAATTTGGCTTTTTGTTGGCTGCTGCGGGAATCGGTATGGTTTTTGGTGCAGCGTTTTTGGGACATTGGGGCGATCGCGTGTACAACAAACCTTTACCGTTAATTGGTTTCTTAATGATGGGTTTTGTGTTGGCAATGTTTGCCTTTACCAGACAGTTGTGGTTGGGATTTAGTTTAAGCGCTTTGTTCGGTTTCGGTGCTTCCCTGATTAACGGCCCGATGCAAGCCTTAATTCAAGAGCAAACTCCAGAATCAATGCGAGGAAAAGTCTTTGGATTTGAGAACAATGCAATTAATATTGCCCTCAGTCTACCTCTGGCAATTACCGGCCCGCTGACAGATGCTGTGGGTAAAGCTGTGGGCTCTGATGATCTCGGTTTGCGGATTGTGTTACTGAGTTTGGGCTGTTTAGTCCCAGTCATGGGGCTTGTAGCTTGGCGGCATACCCGCCATGTTTTACAGGATGTTGTTTGAATTTAGTCAACAGTCATCAGTCATCAGTTATTAGTCATCAGTCAACGATGTTTAGAGACTTCCCAAATGAAAGTTCAATCTGTTGAGCTAAAGTATTTCAAGAAATTTGCGAATCCTTCGGTATTTGATTTCACCGATCCCGAAACTGGGTTGGCACGAAATCTGATTGTTCTAATTGGCATGAACGGCTCTGGCAAAACAAGTCTTTTACAAGCGATCGCAGCAACATTAGGTACGGCTACCGGACGATTACAAAAATTTTCTGACTTAGAATGGGCAGGATTTAACTATGAATTGCTAGGAAACAACTGGGGAAAATTTCCACCAGAAGTCACTTTACAGGTACAGTTTTCCTCCCAAGAACTTCAAGCAGTTGCAGACTTTTACCAAAAATTACAAGGGATGGGACACAATTTAAAAGTTCCTCCGGCACAAAAACATAGTGTGAAACTCAGATGGCGATCGCCATCTGAGCTAGTCGTAGCGGATAGTGCTCCTGAATTATTTCAATTTAAAGGACGAGAATACGCTAAACGACTGCTTCGTTCTGAAGGCTTTCAGGCGTTTCAGCGAGTTGGCAGCGTTCTTTGGTACACCGAGCAAAGAACTGCAACTAGCCTAACAACAGAAGATCCCGAAAAGCAACAAGAAATTACTGAGGATATTTTGCGCGATCGGCTATCAAAATGGCGGCAGTTTCATCAAGATGTCGAAACAGGTAGAATTCAGCAACTGCGACCGGGACAAAAAGACTTGTATGCTGAAATTGAACGAGGTTACAAAGGAGTTTTTCCCCAACGCAGCTTTCTAGGCCCCGTCCCGCGCGAGAATATAGATGATATCCTGAGCGAACCTTGGTTTTATCTTTACGACGGCAGAAATCAGTATGAAATTTCTGAGATGTCTGGAGGCGAACGAGCTGTCTTTCCCATCCTCATGGATTTTGCCAATTGGAACATTCATAATTCACTCATCTTGATTGATGAAATTGAATTGCACCTCCACCCACCAATGCAACAGGCATTCCTTAGATCCTTGACTAAGCTAGGCAATAATAATCAGTTTATAATTACAACCCACTCTGATTATGTGGAGCAATTAGTGCCTGAAGCACACATTATCAGGCTAGAGGTGTAATTGTGAGTGTTGTCAGTAGCAAAATTATTTTCTGCGAAGGAAAGCAAACAAGTTTGGATAATCAACTGCTGGGGCAAATTTAGTGCTGGTAGACCAATGGTTCCCCAGCACTAAAATTTGCTCGAATTGTGGCACTAAAAAAGATATGCCACTAAGCGTTCGGACTTTCGACTGTCCTGTTTGTGGCATATGTTTAGATCGTGATTGGAATGCAAGTTTAAACATTTTAAATTGGGAACCCTCGGCTTGAGGGGGATAGCCTACTTATCTTGGGATTAGCCGTCTACCCAATAGCGTAGGAAGTAAACACGAACTGTGTCTAAAGATGGGTTTAGAAAAGTTTAGATAAGTTTTACAAAGCAGTTACGAAGAAAGATTGAGCAGCTATAACTGTCGATGTGACTGTTGAGGATGCCGAATGCGGGTTAGATGCGTGACAGTAGCGTATTTCCAGCTCAGCCCTCTGGGGTTCTCCCGCGATCGGAATCTCCCCTGTCTCCCTCTGGGGTTCTAAAACTTCTATGCCCCAAGCCGATGTCTTATTCTCAAGTGTTGAGAAAAATATCAACACTCCAACTTTTAAAGCTTCCATATTGAGAAAGAAGTAAAATGAAAGCCTTAATCGTAAATTATAATTACTTTGAGGAAAAAAAATCTGTGCAACTAAAAACTAAAGTAGCGGTAAAGCGTGCAACTGGTGCATTTGCTCTGATTGACAGCTTGAGACGACACGGTGTCAAGCATATTTTTGGTTATCCCGGCGGCGCAATTCTGCCGATTTACGACGAACTATACCGCGCTGAAGCCGAGGGCGGCATCCAACATATTCTGGTGCGCCACGAGCAGGGTGCTGCTCACGCTGCTGATGGGTATGCCCGCGCTACCGGACAAGTAGGGGTCTGTTTCGCCACTTCCGGGCCGGGTGCAACTAACTTGGTGACGGGGATTGCGACGGCTCACATGGATTCGATCCCGATGGTAATTATTACCGGTCAGGTGGCTCGGCCGGCGATCGGCACCGATGCTTTTCAGGAAACCGATATCTATGGCATTACACTGCCCATTGTCAAGCATTCCTATGTAGTACGCGACCCCAGAGATATGGCGAAAATAGTCGCCGAGGCTTTCCACATCGCCAGTACGGGGCGTCCAGGGCCAGTGTTGGTGGACGTACCCAAGGATGTGGGTTTGGAGGAATTTGACTATCTGCCCGTCGAGCCTGGAGCAGTCAGGATTCCTGGTTATCGGCCGACAGTGAAGGGAAATCCCCGGCAAATTAATCAAGCAATTCATTTGCTCAACGAATCCCAACGTCCTTTGATCTATGTCGGTGGCGGCGCGATCGCCGCGGGAGCCCATGATGAAATTAAAGAACTAGCGGAACTGTTCCAAATCCCAGTAACCACAACCCTGATGGGCAAAGGTGCTTTTGATGAAAATCATCCTTTGTCGGTGAAAATGCTGGGGATGCACGGCACGGCTTACGCTAACTTTGCCGTCACCGAGTGCGATTTGTTGATTGCTGTCGGAGCCCGATTTGACGATCGCGTCACAGGCAAATTAGACGAGTTTGCCGCCCGCGCCAAGGTGATTCACATCGACATCGACCCCGCTGAGGTAGGTAAAAATCGCGGACCAGAAGTTCCGATTGTCGGAGATGTCCGCCAAGTTTTGATCGATATGCTGCGTCGCTGTCGTGAAACAGGAGTTTCGGGAAATCCGGGACAAACACGGGCATGGCTCGAAAGGATCGACGGCTGGAAACGCGATTACCCCTTAGTCGTACCTCATTACCCAGAAATTTTGTCTCCCCAAGAGGTGATTTCCGAGTTGGGAACTCAAGCGCCGGATGCTTACTACACCACCGATGTGGGTCAACATCAAATGTGGTCGGCTCAATTCCTCAACAACGGGCCTCGTCGCTGGATTTCTAGTGCTGGCTTGGGAACTATGGGTTACGGGCTGCCGGCGGCAATGGGTGCGAAAATGGCACTGCCCCAGGAGCAAGTAATTTGCATTGCTGGCGATGCTAGCGTCCAAATGAATATTCAAGAGTTGGGAACTTTAGCACAATACGGCATTAATGTCAAGCTAGTAATTGTGAATAATGGCTGGCAAGGTATGGTGCGACAGTGGCAACAGGCGTTCTACGGGGAGCGTTATTCGTCATCGAACATGACTGTGGGGATGCCGGATTTTGTGATGCTGGCACAAGCTTATGGGGTGAAGGGGATGCTCGTTTCGGAGCCGGGGGAACTGAAGGAGGCGATCGCCGAAATGCTAGCCCATGAAGGCCCGGTACTTTTGGACGTGAAGGTGACGAGGGACGAAAACTGTTATCCGATGGTTGTTCCCGGTAAGAGCAACGCTCAAATGGTTGGTTTACCCGAACGCAGCAGCTTGGAATCGGCAGAGTTAATTTATTGTCCCAGTTGTGGGGCCAAGAATGTTTCGACTAATAAGTTTTGTCCGGAGTGTGGGACAAAAGTTTAGTTGACAGTTGACGGTTGACGGTTGACTGTTGACGGTTGACTGTTGACAGTTGACAGTTGACAGTTGACGGTTGACTGTTGACTGTTAACCGTTGACTGTATTCCCAATTCCCAATTCCCAATTCCCAATTCCCAATTCCCCATTCCCAATTCCCAATGACTTCTGAACTGCTGCAAAATGTACGGGTGCTAGATCCAGTTTCAGAGGGCGATCGCCTTGCTGATGTTCTGATTGCTGAAGGCGATATCAAAGCAGTTGAGCCAAAAATTGCCCAATTCCCCGCTGACACAGAAGTGCGAGATTGTCGGGGACTGATTTTGGGGCCGGGACTGACTGATATTTACAGTCACAGCGGAGAGCCTGGTTTTGAGGATCGAGAAACCCTGCAATCTTTGATGCAGGCTGCTGCTGCTGGTGGTTTTACGCGGGTGGCGATTTTGCCCGATACATCTCCACCTCTTGACAATTTGGCCGGTTTAGCTTTGTTAGAGCAAAATATCCGCAATTTTGCCCCTTCCCTTCCCCGCTTATATTTCTGGGGCGCTCTCACTACGGGTATGGCTGGGCAACATATGGCTGAGTTGGGGGAGTTGGCATCCAGCGCGATTGTGGGGTTTGCCGATGGTTTACCCCTGGCTAATCCAGCTCTGGCAATGCGTTTGTTGGAATATATACAGCCTTTGGGTAAGTCGGTGGCTTTGTGGCCGATGGATCGCACTTTGGCAGGAAATGGAGTCGCTAGGGATGGTGCGGTTTCCCTTCGCTTGGGTTTACCGGGAATGCCGGTGGCTGCGGAAACTTCCGCTTTGGCTGCCATCCTGGAATTAGTCGCTACTGTGCCGACTCCCGTGCACATCATGCGGGTTTCTTGTGCTCGCAGTGTGGAACTAATTCGAGATGCGAAGGCGCGGGGTTTGCCGGTGACTGCGAGTGTGACTTGGATGCACTTGTTGTTAAATGTGGGGGCAATTTCAGGAAATACCACTGTTTCTTTTGCTTATGACCCAAATTTGCGTTTAGATCCGCCTTTGGGTAATCAGGCTGACCAGTTGGCGCTGCTTCAAGGCCTCCAAGATGGGGTGATTGATGCGATCGCGATCGACCACACTCCCTATACTTATGAGGAGAAAACCGTGGCTTTTGCTGATGCTCCACCAGGGGCGATCGGTTTGGAATTAGCTTTACCTTTACTATGGCAAAATTTGGTAGAAACCGGCGATTTTTCGGCTCTAGAACTGTGGCGATTTTTGAGTACCCGCCCCGCCGTTTGTCTCGGACAAACCCCTCCTACGGCTGCACCAGGAGTCGCTGCTGAGCTGATTTTATTCGACCCGCAAAAGAGTTGGACTGTTGATGGGCAAAGTTTGAAGTCGCGATCGGTCAATACGCCTTGGTTTGGGAAGAAATTAGCCGGAAAAGTTCTACAAACTTGGACTTATTGACCATTGATATTGGGATAAAAATTAAAATGTATATCCTTTATTTTATGCTTTAATATTTACAAGTAGTTAGCATTTAAATAAACTCCCCTCGATTTTGGGGTAATATTGCCTGCATTTCCTGACAACGTTCCAGATAATTTTGTGCAACCTGATCCAGCGGATTTTGTTCCACACACTCACCAAAAAGTTGTGCAGCTTCTTTATGTTTACTCGCACTGTAGTTATATAAAGCTTCTCTAAATATAGATAAAGTCCTTGCCTTGCCTTCCTTTACTTCAGGTTTATCCGCTTCAAATACTTCATAAATTGTCACCAAATTAGATTTTCCTTTGACTCGAACATGACCGATATTGCGGATACAATCCCGTGGAAAATCTGTTAACTTGGAAAAAGTATTTTGAGTAATTAACATTGATACTCCGTAGCTTTTTGTCAGGCTTTCCACCCGCGCCGCTAAATTCACCGCATCCCCAATCACCGTACTATCCATCCGATTAGTTGCCCCAACGGTTCCTAACATCAATGAACCTGTATTGATACCAATCCCAATTTTAATCGGCCCATAACCAGCATTAATCCGATATAGATTATAATCATCTAGACTGTGCAACATAGAAATTCCGGCTTGGACTGCATCAACGGCACTGTGACCAAATAAAGCCATAATTGCATCCCCAATATATTTATCAATAAAACCGTGATTTTCAATAATTCCCGGTTCCATTCGACTTAAATAAGCATTAATAAATTTAAAATTTTCCTGGGGTGTCATTCCCTCCGACAAAGCAGTAAAATCCCTAATATCAGAAAATAATATGGACATTTCTTTTTCCACGCTGTCCCCTAATTTAACATCGCTCAACGTGTCACGGCTTAGCAGCGAGACAAATTCATTAGGTACAAAGCGTTTAGCAGCTTCCGTTAATTTTGATTGCTGTTCTAGGGCAAATTCCAACTCCTGATTGATGTTCCAAAGTTCCGCATTTTGTGCAGCTAGTTTTTTATCTTGACTGTAGCTGTGGACTGCTTCTGTTACCGTCAATTTCAAATCTTCTGTTTGCCAAGGTTTGCCTATATAACGATAAAGTTTAGCATTTTTGATGGCATTTCCTACCGCCTCAATAGTCGCCTGACCTGTTAGCATCACCTTGAGAGTTTTAGGAGATAATTGGTGGACTCGCCTCAACAATTCATCTCCTTTCATGTCTGGCATCACGTAATCGGAGATAATTAAGGGAATTTCATACCCGTCTTCCATCAATTCAGCAATTAATTCTAGGGCATCTTCACCTCCTTCAGCAATTTCAATTCGATAAGTATTACCTAAAGCATCTTTTAATTCAGTTTTGAGACTTTTCAAAACTGTTTTTTCATCATCCACACAAATAATAACTTGTTTGGTCATAGTGATAAAGCAGTTTTAATGGTTTCGATCAACTCTTCTTCTGACCAAGGTTTGTGCAAACAGCGATGGAGGTTTGCTTCATCGAACGCCCTCTGGACTGCATCTTCATCCGCTTGACCAGTCAGCATAATTTTAACAATATTCGGAAATTTTTTATGGACTCGAACTAAAAACTCGTCTCCCTTCATTCCTGGCATCAACCAATCAGAAACAATTAAAATAATCATTGTTTCGTCATCGTTGAATTCATCGATTAACTCTAAAGCATCCGCAGGACTCTCTGCCATTTCATAGGCATAGTTACTACCAAATGCTGATTTTAATTGGGTTTTGAGACTTTTCAATACCACTTTTTCGTCGTCAACGCACAGGATGATTGGCTTAGACATTTTTGGCCTGTTGATTAGGATTATACCAGAAGGAATAGGGAAGATGGAATATGCAATCAAATCAAGGGTTTTAGTAATTCAAAATGTCATCATTCCCACAGTATTTGGTATCATACTAGGAATTTTTCCGGCTTTGAATCAACTATAATTACGATGGATTTTGAATAGAAAAACAACCGAAGCTAGCCAAAGCTGGGAGTTTTTTATAGTTACTCGATAGTCAGCCAGTTTTCAGGAAATTTTAGGCAAGATTCGCCGATAGGAAAACCGTAAAAGTGGTTTTACCGGGAACCGATTCCACCTCTATTTTACCATGATGTTTTTCAATAATTTTTTTGACAATATCCAGCCCCAGACCACTACCTTCTCCGGGGGGCTTAGTAGTAAAAAATGGCTCGAATATTCTGGGGATAACTTCGGCCGGAATTCCCTGGCCACTATCGGTGACTGCAACTTTGACATAATTACCATCCTGAAGGATATCGATCGTCAATGTCCCTTTATTATTCATTGCTTGCAGGGCATTATGAATCAGATTTGTCCACACCTGATTGAGTTGGTCTGCGTAGCAGAGGATTGGTTCTATTTTTTGGAAATTTCGTAATACTTCTACGCCGTGTTTGATGTTATTTTGATACAGGGTTAGTACCGTTTCTATGCCATCGACTATATCCGATTGAATCATGGCTTCCGACGAGTCGTAACGGGCATAATTTTTCAGTGCAAATACGACTTTTGATGCTCTATCTGTTGCGGTATTTATTGTTTGAGTTCCCCGCTGAATTTCTGAGAGTTTGTAAGCCATTTCCAAGATGCTATGCCGATCGCCCTTTTGTAACAAAGTCAAAAATTCGTCGGCTTCGTAAATCCCCATATCTACCAAGGTATCAGCGATGTCATCAGCATCATCAATATCTTGGTCTTCCAGTTTGCTAATTAAAGACCGCTTTAACTTCCTTTCTTCTTTGGCTGTTAAACTCATATCTTTTTGCAGAGATTTGTTGAGCAAAAGGAAGAAGATTTCAGCTTCGGCGGTGGAAAGTGACTGAAACAGCGAGGGTAAGTTAGAAAGAGTTTGTCCCAAAAATTTAGTCATATTTCCAGCACTGGATCGAATCGCACCCAAAGGAGTGTTTAGTTCATGGGCTACTCCGGCTACTAATTGTCCTAACGCCGCCATTTTTTCCGATTGAATTAGTTCGTTTTGAGTCGCTTGCAGATAGTTCAAAGCTTCCGAAAGTTCTTGAGTTCTTTGGGCGACTTGAATTTCGAGGGTGTGGTTATATTCCGTTACCAACTTCTCACTTTCTTTGCGTTGGGTAATATCCGCGAAAGCTGCGATCGCATAACTGACTTTTCCTTTTTCATCATAAATTGGCGTTCCCCAAGCTTCTAGGGGAATCACCCGATCGCCTTTGTGGATTTCTAAGTCATCAACATTGACACTTGAGCCATTAAAAGCACAAATTATTGGATCTTTCTCTGGAGGGTAAATTTCATTACTACCAGCCAGATAAATTTGATATTCCTCTCTAATTTCATCAGGATTAAGATCCGCAACTATACCTTTTCCCAGCAATGATTTGGCGCGAGAATTAATGTAGTAGGGCTGACCGTTAGATTCAGCTACAAATATCCCCACTGGGACGGCTTCTAAAATTTGGTTAAGTTGGCTTTTACTCTCAGATAATTCTTCATTCAAAGCTTGCATTTCCGCGAAGGATAGTTGCAGTTGTTCCGCCATACTCTTAAAGGAATGAGCCAGTTCCCCTACTTCATCATTACGGTTAATTTCTACAATTTTTCCCCACTGACCTTTAGTAATATTTTTTGCGGTTTCATTCAAATATAAAATTGGCTTAGTCACCCATCTTGCCGTAAGTATACCGACAATTATGGCTACGGTAAAAGCTGCAATGCACAGCCAAATAGTCGTCCTAGTGTTGGCATTAATTTGTTCCAAAAAGTCAGATTCTGGAATAATTACCACAATCAACCAATCCAAACCATTGCCGTCCTTTAAAGGAGTAACTTGTAGAAATTGTTGATGACCTTTAATTTGAAAATTAAGCTGTTGGCTATCCTGAATATTATTGAGGTCTCCAAAGCGTTCTTCCAAGTATTTAGTTGTCAGACTTATTACGCTATTTTCACTATTTATAGCCCGAATTCTTTCGGTTTCTTCACCCTTAATTAAATATACTGGAGCCGTAGTCGATGTAGTGATTAAAGCCCCGGAACGCTCGACAATAAATGTCTGTCCTGATTTGCCAATTTTTAACTTAGCAAGAAACTCATTTACTCGCGAAAAAAGTAAGTCTGTGCCCAAGACTGCCTGCAACTGTCCCGATGTGTTGTATAATGGCTGGGTTGCTGTAATACCCAATCCTTTGCTAGTAAAATCAGCGTAAATTTTACTCCAAGTTGCCTTTTTTGCTTCCGTTGCTGCGGTGTACCAGGGACGGACTCGCGGGTCATACTTAGGTTTAACTTTAACTAAATCAGTACGTTCACCTTCCTTATTGACAGCATAATAATTCATGTTGCCTTCTGTCAGTTCGCTTCTTTCTTGCAGTAAAAAATCACCCTCATTTTTACGCCTCACCCCAATAAAATCTCCCGCTGGAGTAGCAACATATGTAACGCTTACTGTTTCAAAAGTTTGCAGTTGCTTCCAAAAGTGACGCTGGATTCTGGCAGTATCTTGCAAATTCAGGTCCCCCAATTCAAAAGCATTAGCTTTAAATTGATTGAGTTGATGGGGAAAAGTCATGTATGCTTGAACGCGCTCCGAGATGCGATCGCTAATTTCTTGTCGCAACTGAGAAGCAACTTCATTAACCGCTTGTTGTCCGTTGCGAAACGACAGATAGCCTACAACTCCCACCGCAGCGAAGATTTGCAAGACAAAGGGAACTACCAGGACTGTTCGCAAGGGGAGGGAGCGAGCATTTTTTATAATCGCTAATTTGCCCGCAGATTGAGTTGGGTCTGCAACTTTGACGCTCGATCGTGTAATCATGCTTAGAAAGACTTGTTGGCGATGAGGTATTATATCATTTCGATGAGCTGCACCCGAACAAGTTCAGAACTAATTATACCAGCAAACAGATTCTAGATTGGGCGATATTTAAAATCCCAGCTATGGCGAGCTTTATTGAGAGCATCCCGATTTTGCATAGGCTCTCGCATGACCGCAGAAAATTTATTAGCGATAACCAGAGATTTACAGCCGTCATGCGAGAGCCCCTACCAATATATTTGCCAAACTGAGATTCACCCGCTTTATTCCCCGTCTATCTGTGGAATATGTTACAGACTGTAAACGGAACATAACTTATTTGGGGGCTAGAAGGCATTAGCAATATGTCTTAAACTCCCTAAGCCAATTGGCTAATTTTTGCGATAAAAACCCGCTCTCTCAGAAAATAATTTCGCCAAAAGTCACAATCTTTTGAGCAAATAGATTGGTTAACCCTTCAACTCTCTTGTCTCTGATGCGTCAGTTTCATTTTTGCTCTGTTGCACTTCTTTTTTACTTCGCAGCACCTTACAAAGCCAAAAAAAGGTGATGGTATTGTGCCACATTTTACTAATAGACAGATTCACCAAAGCCTGTAAAGGGCAGACTGGATGCCTACCCCAGCATCATTTTTGGAAATATTTGACACTCCTGAGCCTGAAGCGTAATCTTAGGTGACCGATCGCAAATCCACGCGACGAATCGCCACCACCGCAGGTTTAGGCGGATCATTAGGTTTATTCCCAGGCCAATTAGAACCAATAGGCACTTTACGAGTTTGCATAAACTCCTGACCATCAGTAGTTTTCATCGCCAACTCACGGCTCTCAAAAGCCAGATCTAGGCGACTTCCATTCATCTCTCCCGGATGCTGAATAGAAAGAAATAAAGTCTTTTCATCTTCAGTAAAAAACGGCCCCGTAGTTTCGCACTCCATTGGCCCAATTCCAAACAAGAAAGCCTCCCCCGCATTCGGGCCAGAAGCAGGCAAAAACCAAATCGCATTATTGCCGTACAAACCGCGCAAATTAGATTGACTAATCGGCTTTCCATCCTTACCAACTCGACCCGCAGGAACAGCAGAATTAAGTTTATCAGAAGACATATCATTCACCATCCAGATATTACCACTCTTGTCAATCATCAAATTATCTGGATTAGCAAAACCCAACCCGCCCTCAGCAGGTTCACCACCAGTCGCAAACATTTTCCACTGGAAACTCATTGCAGATGGTTCGTTACCATCTTCCATCAAACGCATAATCCAGCCGTATTCGTAAGCTTTACCATCTTTACCTTGAAAAATTCGCAAATCTGGACCACCGTCAGTATCGCTTCCCGAACCGGAAGTAAAGGTAATATAAAGAGAACCATCAGGAGCAATTTCCGTATCTTCAGGGCGAGCAGTGCAAGTAGCACCAGCCGCACTTGCGGCATAATGAGCGTCAATTAAAATTGCACCTTGTTTTTCCAGAGCATTGCCTTGATAAAGGTCGCCTAAAGTCTTAAACTTCTGTTTAAAAGCAACGACATCGGCATCTTTTTCAACTTTAAAAAAACCGCCTTGTGGTCGCTTCGGTAAATTAATGATTCCCCCTGCATGAATGCTAGGCAAATCTGGATTAACAGGAGTGTCAGCCTTGAGTGCAATCCAGCTACCCGTACCGTCAGCATTAAACTTAGCAGCATAAAGCATTCCCTCTGTCAATAGTTGGGAATTAGCTTTGTCTTTGGGGTTTTTGACCGCATTTTTGCTGACGAACTTGTAGAGATGACCGCTGCGGCGATCGCACCCAGAGTAAAATGCTAAAGATTTGCCCGTTACAACTCGAATTCCCAGCGCTTCGTGGCGGTATCTTCCCAACCAAGTATGCTTAGTTCCATAATCCTTCGGATTAGCCGGGTCTAATTCCACCATCCAGCCGTATTTGTTCCCCGCCAACCCGAAGACATTACCCAAACCGCCCATTTCTTCGGCATCAATGTAGAATTTTTTCTGACCTGGGTCAAAAGATGTACCATCGGCAAATACAGGTTCCGGTACTAAATTTTGGATATTTTCTTCAGCACTAAAAACTGTTCCCCAGGGTGTCGTACCACCCGCACAGTTAGCAAAAGTGCCGATAATTTTGTCACCCAATTTGTCCTGATAGCCTTGACCTTTTTTGTTGAACACAGCTACAGCCGGGCCTGTTGCTTTCACGTAGCGTCCGTCTGTTAAACCAGAAATACCAGTAATTCGGCGATCGGCTTTAGAATTAGTCCGCTCCCATTGGCCCGCTGGATTGCGGCGAATGGATATGACTCCTATCCCTAAATCAACTAAAGCTTCTGTACTCACCTCCTTAACCATCTTTTTAGTTGGCTCTTTGTCAGCTAAAGAAAAAGCATTAATTCCATCTTTTCCCGCAGGTTTGAGTGCAGTTTCTATCTCAGCAAAAGGGAGGGATTTACCAATGACTTTTTGATAGGTTTGAATCCAAGGCTTGGCACTAATGTATTCAAAATTAACAGTCAAAAATCCTTCATCTTTGCTGGTTTCAACAAAGGAGAGATAGTCATTGTTATAGCCGAAGCGAGAATCGCCTACTTTGTCTCCCCAAGCAGCGATAATATCGTAAATAAAATCTTCCGGGAGTAGCAGGTCGTCTGGGACCTCGTAGGTACTGTAAGCTTGGATTTGCTGTTGTGATGACGACGTACTAATTTCGATTAATTGTCCGGTTTGTGCTACGGTGCTGCTACCTGACAAAGGCATTGGCCCTTTAAGGGGTTTAAAGTTTATGCCTCCTTGAGTATTAGCAGATGTATTTGTCGCATTCACCGAATCTACGAAGGGGGTGAAGGCTTTTTGCTGGCAAGAATTGAGTGCGATACTACCAGCACTTGCACCTAAGAAAAGTAGGAATTCGCGACGCTTGATAGTCATAGGTAAAGCAGAGTTTAACGAGAGGTTATTGGTAGATTTGTCACCGAAGTCGAATCATCTGGATACTCAAGCGAGCCCATTGGTGTCAACTTAAGCCTGAAACCCTTGGTATCTCTCGCTTTTACCTGAGTCCAGATCCCCCTAAATCCCCACCCCCCCCTAGCCCCCCCCAAGGGGGGAAGGGGGACGAAAGAGAAGACTCTTGTCCCCCCCTTCTTAAGGGGGGCTAGGGGGGATCTGGCCTTAATCGTTAAACAGCAGTCTATCACTGGGTTTGACCTTAAGTTGACACCAATGGGCTCGCTTGAGTGTCCGAACTATCATGTGTGAGTACAATCGGAATTGATATAACTCGATCTAACCCTTTGTCTGATTTCTCATCTTTTCTAACACAAGCTCAAAAATAAGGACACAACAAAATTGTGTCCCTAAGTTAATTAAATGGCTAAGATAGCACCCTCTCCTTTGATTAATTTGAAAATTCAGCCAAATCGATAGCCAAACCCGCGCACTGTAATGATATATTCCGGTTGACTGGGGTCTATTTCCAATTTTTCTCGCAGCCAGCGGATGTGAACATCCACTGTTTTGCTGTCTCCGATAAAATCTTGCCCCCAAATTTTTTCCAGCAACTGATCGCGAGACCAAACTCGACGCGGATAACTCATAAATAGTTCTAACAAACGAAATTGTTTGGGGGAAAATTTTACTTCTACACCGCGAACCAGGACTCGACATTCTTCAGGATAAAGAGTTATGTTCTTGTATTGCAGCATTACTGGTTGTGGCAACTGACCGAGGCGTTGCCTCCGCATCAGTGCTCGACAGCGAGCGATAAACTCTCGCATTCCAAAAGGTTTGGTTAGGTAGTCATCGGAGCCGGCTTCCAAGTAAAAAGCGCAATTATTTGCACTTCCCCTGGCACCAATAATCAAAATAGGTACGGGATTTCCTTGATGTCGTAACATTCGACACAGATCTAAACCGTTAATTGAATCCATAATCAGCAAGTTAAAGTATGAATCACCGTGGTATGACGATCCACCTTGGATAGAAGGGAGAGCGTTGCGCCCGTCGCTAGTAACCACCACCTCATAGCCCTGTTCTTGAAGGGCTAAAGCTAGCATTTCCCGCAATAGGTCTTCACCTTCGAGTAACAAGATCCGACCCGCTTGTCCAACGGTAGACCTGGAAGGACTTTCGCTTAATTCAGCAGAAGACATAAATATCAGTGTTGGAGTTATGTTTGTTTGTGGCTGGTGGAAGGCGCCTTGTTAAGTGGCTGGGGCGCTCCTCGCGCTGCGATCGCACTTAGAAGATCGCCTGTTCAATCGCTTTACATCCTCTGCCAGTCCATCCAACAGATGCGCGCTCGACCTTTGCTACTTGCTCGTGCAAGGAATAAAGCCGTAGAGCAGTTGCCGGAGCCGCGCTGTCTGCCTGCGTCCAGGCTTGTGACGCCTGGTCTTTTTTAAGGGGTGGTGTTAATTTCATAAAACATTGCCCGCTGATAATTGACCAGGTAACACCCAATCTATAGGGAGATGTTTGTTATATTACTTTTAAAAGGTTATTAAAAGGTAAAGCTTTGGTAATTAAGTAGTTAAATTATTAAGGTCAAGTAATATAAATTTGAATTGGCGATCGCAATGTAGAGCTTAGTTTAATTATAAAATAATCAGTTTGGCTAGAGCCTATAGAGCGTAGGCCGACTAGGATCGAGTTTGTAAGTAAAAAATCTGTAAACTGCCTATAATGTTGCTGCACTTAAGTACCTGGCCGGAGGTAGAAACCTATCTAGAGAGTTCCCGCGGCATAATTATCCCGATCGGCTCTACGGAACAACATGGACCGACTGGATTAATCGGGACGGATGCCATAGCCGCGGAGGCGATCGCCCGCGGTGTGGGGGAACCGGCCAATGCCTTAATTGGCCCGACCATTAATGTGGGCATGGCCTTGCACCACACCGGTTTTCCTGGCACCATCAGCCTGCGACCACAAACCATGATACTGGTAATCAGGGATTATATCACATCTTTGGCAAAAGCGGGATTTGAGAAATATTTCTTTATTAACGGCCACGGTGGGAATATTGCGACGATGAAAGCAGCATTTTCCGAGACTTACGCCCATTTATCAGATTTGAATCTGCCCAATTGCGATCGAATTCAATGTCAAATCGGCAATTGGTTTATGTGCGGCTCCGTATACAAACTAGCCAAAGAATTGTATGGAAACCAAGAAGGTGGACACGCCACCCCTAGCGAAGTCGCCTTAACTCAGTACCTGTATCCAGAAGCCATCAAGCAAGCTCCACTTTCTGAGGAAGTTGCATCCGGGCACAAAATCTACGGTGCCACTGACTTTCGTCGCCGATTTCCCGATGGCAGAATGGGTTCAAACCCGGCTTTAGCAACTCCCGAACATGGCCAGCAATTTTATGAATTAGCAGTCAAAGAGTTAACTAATAATTACTTGGAATTTTTAAGCTCGGATTAAGAAATTAGGAGGCGGCAGTGCCGTGTCCCTACATGATTATTTTCGGGTAGGGAAACGGCATTGCCCAAGGAGTGTCAACTTAAGCTGTCAGCCCGCCAAGTCCGTTAGTCATCCCGCGAGTCCGCCAGGGACTGAAGTCCCTGTCTAATAGCGAAAGTCCTCTCAAAGAGGACTGAAGAGAAGAATCTCAACTCATTAGTCCTCTTTTAGAGGACTTTAGCTTTGAGGCAGGGGTTGAAACCCCTGCCGGACTATTGGTTGTACCTTAAGTTGACACGCTTTGGGCACTGCCGTCTCCTTCACTACAAACTCCTGAACCTACTCAGCAGCTACTTCTTCGGCTTCCGCTTCAGGCGCATCTGGGACATCTTGCTTGATTGTCAAATAGCGAATCACTTCTTCACTCAAACGCATGGCGCGTTCCATAGGGAAAATGGCAGCGCCAGGAGCTGTATAGTTCATTTGAACGTATACTCCGTCGCGGTGCTTGCCGATTTCATAAGCCAAACGACGCTTCCCACGGTGCTGGGTTTCGATATTTTCCGCACCTTGATCGCGCAAAATAGTTTGATATTTCGCGATCGCCTGATCGGTCATTTCTTCACCCAAATCTGGGCGCAGAATGTACATTGTTTCGTAAATAAACGGTTTCATGCCAAAAATCCCTTATGGACAACAAGGCTTCTCGCGAAGCAAGGACTTATTATCATATCCCAACAATGAACAATTTCAAAACTAAAAAACCAAATTCCCCAAACAGCACTCCCTCCCAGTGGCAGACCCTGTGGATGTACGGTATGATGAGCGCGATCGCCCTGTTAATGCTATTCCCCCTGTTGTGGCTGCTGAGTACATCCCTCAAATCCCCAGCCGAAAACATCTTTCAATTTCCCCCCCAACTGTGGCCCCAACAGCCCACCCTAGAAAACTTCATCAAAGTTTGGGAAACAAACCCCTTCGGGCGCTACCTCTTCAACAGCACCCTAATTGCCACCCTCACCGTTAGCATCAACGTCCTATTTTGTGCCCTGGCCGCCTATCCCTTAGCCAGACTCAATTTTCGAGGCCGCGAAACCATCTTAATTGCGATCGTTTCCACCATCATGATTCCCTTCCAAATCGTGATGATTCCTCTATATGTATTAACTGTACAACTAGGACTAAAAAATAGTTATTTAGGCGTAATTTTTCCCGGATTAGCCTCAGCATTCGGCATATTTTTACTGCGCCAAGCATTCCTGGCAGTTCCCAAAGAATTAGAAGAAGCCGCCCGCATTGATGGGTGTAGCGAATTAGGCATTTGGTGGCACATTATGATTCCAGCAATTAAGCCAGCATTAGTCACGTTAGGGATTTTCGTATTTATCGGTTCTTGGAGTGACTTTTTGTGGCCGCTGCTAGTTTTAGACAGACCAGAATATTATACTTTGCCTCTAGGAGTCGCTAATTTAGCCGGGACATTTTCCTTAGATTGGCGTTTAGTGGCGGCGGGTTCTATTATTTCCATAGTACCAGTTTTAGGACTATTTTTGATATTGCAAAAATACATTGTACCCACAGAAACAGCGACGGGAGTCAAAGGATAATATCCATCTTAAAAATCCGCGTTAGCTCAAATCAGGTTGCATCGGAATGATTAAACCACAAAGACACAAAGAGCGCGAAGTCAGAACTGCATCTTCTTCTTCTTCTTCTTTCTCTTCCTTTGCGTCCTTCGCGCCTTCGCGGTTCATTTAATCTTACGACCTATTACCGATCGTATAGTTAGTTGTTGTTGAATGATTAAACCACTCTTTCCATCCAAATTCCCCTTATCTCGGAGTAAAAACTGCACTAGGATAAGCAATTCGCTTATGATTGAACTGTTCCCAAACCCGCACAAAAATCTCCGCAATCAGAGACATATCCTCCCGCGTCAAACCCGAATCAATCAACTGATTATCCTGCCAACGAGCTCTCAAAATCTTGTTAACCATACTCAAAGCCTCCTCGTGAGTGGCATCCTTGAGCGATCGCAAAGCAGCCTCACAGGAATCCGCCACCATCACAATCCCAGTTTCCCGTGACTGAGGAATCGGCCCATTGTAGCGAAAATCCTCTTCCCTCACTTCCCGACTTTCCATAGTTAACGTTGTTGTTGTTGAATTATGCCCATCGGCCACAGCCATCTTTAAATCTGCCGATTCCTGAGCCACAATTTGCTTTGCTTGGTGATAGAAATAAGCAATCAACATCGTCCCTTGGTGTTCAGGAATAAACGCCTGAATCGCCTTCGGCAATCTATATTTTCGTGCCATCACTAAGCCTTCACTAACGTGCTTTTTAATAATCTGGGCACTGGCCCAAGGGTCATTAATTTCATCATGTTTATTACCCCCGCCCATTTGATTTTCGCAAAATCCGATCGGGTCGTGCATTTTGCCAATATCATGGTATAATGTGCCAGTTCTAACTAGCTCTACATTGCAACCCAGTTCCCGCGCCGCCGCTTCGGCCAAACTAGCCACAAACAGCGTGTGCTGAAAAGTCCCAGGAGCCTCCGCAGCCAACTTCTTCAATAGGGGACGATTGGGATTAGCCAATTCTGCTAGTCGGATGGGGGTAATCAAGTCAAAAACGTGTTCTAAATAAGGGCTGATGCCCAGAGCTACAACGCTCCAAGCTAAACCGGCCAAACTTTGGGCACCCACGGTACCGAGCACAACGTACCAAATAGAGCCGGCAGCGACGCTGGCAATCATTGTCCCCACCAGATAAACGATGCCCTGAGTTAAGCCGATCGCTACGCCCAAGAGAGCCAATTCTTCGCGCGATCGCAACCTGCTCGCCATCAAAGCACCCAGCAATCCCGCCGCCGCGCTAGCCACCAAATGAATCAACTCAATTTCCAAGCCAATGGGTAACACCAGTGACAACAGCCCCACCACAGTAACCCCCACGGCAGAACCGTAGAAGCCGCTTGCTAAAATGCCGATCGCTGGCAAAGTTGTCCAAGGCAGCCCCAAACTCACCAACACAGGCGCGCTCAAAGTCAACAGCAACAGCAGCAAGTGATCTCTGCGGCGCAAGCGATAATGCCTTTCTACCAGTAGCACGATCCCAATCGCCGCCCCAACTAAGCAGACAAAGCCCGCCAACCCCAACCAATTCACACCCCGCCTACTCAAACCGAAATAGTCGAGTAACACGAAATCTTGTTGAGAGATCTCTTGTCCTTCTGCCACAATGATCTGGCCCTGGTTTACTTCTAGTGTCACCACTTGCACCTTTTGGGCTGCTAATTCCGCTAGCTGTTTGGTTTCTTCGGAATCTCGCACCAGATTGGGCTGTAAAATCGCTGTTAAAGCTTCTATGGCCAAATTTTGCGATACCCCAGGCACTGAGTCGGCCACTTGCAGTCTCACAGCTTCCTTTAAAATATCTTTGGGCAAACCCTGGGGAATACCTTGAGCCAGCATTTTTTTGGCTACCAGACTCATACCCTTTTGTGTTTCCTGCCAAGCTGTATCGGACAAATCAAACAGGGAATTATCATAAATCTGTCCTAGTCGGGACACCGATTTGGTTTCCATTGCTTCCAAAGCGTTAAGGTAGCCCTGGCGAACTTTGGAGATACCCTCTGTCAGATTTTTGAAATCTACCTTGGAGACCGATCGACTGTAAGCTTGCAGTTGAACGACAGCATCTTGTTGAGATTTATTTCCCGTCGCCTGCGTCGGATCGCTGGACTCCAGACTCAAGGGCGTAGCTTTGGTACTACCGTCTCCTACTTGCGCTAGGATCGATCGCCACTCCCATTCTGGACAGCTCCGCAGGTACAATTGAACGTTAGTTGATAGCAATTCTGGTCTGGCCAAAGGCAAAAGACCGATCGCCCGTCGCAGTTCAGTCCCTTGTTGCAAAAATTGTTGCAATTCTTGATAGATTTTGCGATCGGCATTCTCGTCAACCATCAATATCGCTACCGCCCCAATCCGCGCTGCTTTCCTTTGTTCTTCGGTGGTTTTGAGATCGGAAACCTTGGCACTAGCTGGGGCCTTAATTGTCTGAGGAGCTTTTGTGCCTACATCTAGTTTCGGTTGGTTGTAAAAACGGTGTCCCAGAGTGCTGCTGAGGGAAATGACGGCGACGATCACTAAGACAGGGGAACGAGCTTGATTTTTGAGGTAGGATTGGGAATTTTTACTTTTATAACCAGTAAAACCTTTGGGTCGATCGGATTTCTTCGGGAAAAAACGGTTGAGCATAGAGTCGCGCGGGCGATCGTCTGATTCTTGTTTGCTACCATCATGCTGCACTTTAGCCACCTGTTGGCGCTGCGAGCGGGAAGTCCCTAGTTGTTCTATTTGCCGCATCAATGAGGAGAGAGTATTCATAAAAATTTCACGGGAAGCCGGAAACTCAGCGTCTTCTGACCTGAGAGGGAAGCGACACGGGGCATTTCCATCCCCGTAATATCGATCGACGCTACGGGGGCACTCGCAAAGTAACCTGTATAATGTGATTCATCGCGCAAACAGCTTTCCATTATGGTTGGTCTCCAACATCTTGCAGCATTCTCAATCAGGCTGGCAGCGAGGGACTCTTGGGCCCACCCCACAGTTAGATTTACTGTGTTTGGCACAGGCCCCACAGCCTGCGATCGAACACCTCCCATCAGTCTGAAATCCAACCGATATTGCTGTTTTTAAAATCGATGCCGAAATTAGCGATGGGCGAACCAACTTTGTTCATAAATTGACCACTGGAATGGTGGGCGATGGTTTGGCGATGGTACGAGTAGCTCTCATTAAGCATCAAACCCTATTGTGTTAGATCGTCGGAGCAGTTTCAGAAGTCAAGAATCTGGGTATTCTGTTTTTTTTAATTACGAGATCTAATTACATAAGGTGCAGCCACCACTGCCCCCAGGATGGGGGGTTCACCTTCGGCATCGGGACTGTAAACTCCACTCCAGACGGCAAATAGGTGATGAGCTAGCTGTTTGATTTTGGCATCCGTAGCCGTTAAACAGACCGAGGGCTCTGGCCCCTCGGCTGCCAAGTTAGATGCCACCGCAGCCGAATGTCTAGATCGCCATTCTACAGGAATCGCGGCAGCACCATTGTAAGATCCTGACAAAGCTCCCGTCAGCGAGCAAGTTAGCGGTGGTGCGATGCCACACCGGGCAGCGCGGAAAACTGACAAACGCAAATCTTCTGGGGTACTTAAGAAGCAGTAGAAAGCGATCGCCATCGAAATGAAATTTCCTGGGTTGACAATAGAGTTGGTTTGTGATTTTTTTTCACCCTTGGTATGGCTTTCTTCCAAAGCTATGGCGCTTTTGCAGAGATGGTTTTTTGCTGTTTCTAAATCTGTTCCCTTTTCTAATAATATTTGTACTTGTGAAAGCAGCTCGGTTAAAGCATTATCTGTTGCCAGGTAGGTAATTGTTTCAGGAATTGCCGTCGCGGGGTCAAGTTTTTCTTTGAGCGATCGGGCGATCGCATACCCTACTGCTAAAACTCCTGTCTGACATTCTGAAGCCCTTTGGTTGTGCCAAACATCTGTCGCCAGCATGAGTTTTGCTCGGAGCTTGGCTTTATTTTCGTGATAAAACAGTGCTGTTGGCAATGCAGCAACCGCAGCTTCACAAGGGTTAAGTATACTTTTAGCTTCTGTGTTTGGCGAATGGTAAAGCTCAGACTGAGCAAATGTTTCCCAAGTATCGCGCCAATCTTTTAAATCTAAACCGCTACACCTAATTAAACTTTGAGCTCCGGTTAGAGCCCGCATCCAGCACTCGGATGAGTTTGTGCCAGTTGAAAGTTTACCGTCGGACGATTTCCATCGCAAATTTGCCCCATTCATGGGCAATGGTTGGTGTTTAGTCAGTTGTAAAATCGGTGGCAATTCTGATGTTTTGGGGAGAATACCTAGAAGTTGTTTCTGATATTGAATTCCTATAAAATCTCCTAAAGCGCAACCCAGTAAGGTTCCTTGAAACTTGTTCAATAGAGAATGTCGCATATTTGTTAGTGGTTATTGGTTATATCAAATCCGGTAACATCGTCCTGTGTTCATCTCTCTTATCTCCCTCTGTGTTCTCTGCGTTCTAGGTCCGGTTAAATCACCTGACGATGCAGCAGGAAACGATATTATTGGTTATTTGTTATTGGTTATTTGTTATTGGTTATTTGTTATTGGTTATTTGTTATTGGTTATTTGTTATTGGTTATTTGTTATTGGTTATTTTGGGGTTTCTCTTAATTTTTTCCAGTCCTAGCGAACCTCTAATCATATCGTTTCCGGTTGTATCGGAATGATTAAACCACAGAGAACACAGAGGACACAGAGAAAGAGAAGAGAGAAATAATAATTCCGATGTCAACGGATTTGATATCACTGGCTTCCGAGTCAAAAAAATTATCTTAATTCCATGGGTATTAACTCCCCGATTTCTTAAACAAGAATTCGGGGAGCTTGGTATTGGGTAAATTGTCAGTGGTTTTTCAAGTGACTAACTACAGCTTGCAGCCCTAGCCGATAACTCTCTGAACCAAAACCACTGATTTGCCCGATCGCCACTGGTGCTATAAACGAGTGGTGCCGGAAATCTTCCCGCCGATAGATATTGCTCAAATGAACTTCTACCGCAGGCAAATTGACGGCTGCGATCGCGTCCCTAATTGCCACACTCGTATGAGTATAAGCTCCAGCATTAATTAAAAGGCCTTGGTGCTGCCCTAACATCGAATGAATGGCATCCACCAAGACTCCTTCATGATTAGACTGCTGGATCGAGACTTTCACCTGGAGCGCAAGGGCTTCTTGCTCTAGCAACTTGTTTATATCATTTAAAGTTGCTACTCCATAGACTCCAGGTTCTCGCTGACCCAGCAGATTGAGATTTGGGCCGTGCAGTACCAGGATATTTAACAATTTTAAAATTTCCAGCGCGACAAAATGTGTGAGGGTTTTGATTTCGGTCTTAGAACCACTCTCAAATCTCAATTCTCAAACCTTAAAGCCAGTCCACGCTACCTACGATGTCTGGGTTGGTTGACTGGAATTGGAATCGGTTGCAGTTCCGGTTGAGCTTCTGGATTCAGCAATCCTTCGATCAGCTTGCGAACCCATTCTTTGATTTGTTCCAGCACCTTTTCAATGTCTTCCATTGAACGGATAGCTCCTTTTTTTATAATCTTGATTCTTAAACCGACGGCCAACTCTCTGAATACAAGCAAGCATAACCATGAAATCAACAGTCAAACTTGAATTTTCTCGACCAGTTGTTGCGAGCAACCGCGAGAGGGAGTGTATTTGCCAATCAGTCTTATCTTATTATCATAACGAATCTTTACAGATAATCAAGAGGGAAGCGAGAAATTACGGAACTGTTTCGGCTCCTTCAGCCTTAAATAAAAATTAAGATTACTTTTACCTCTTGACAATTTACAATTCATTTCAGCTTTTTTGAGCTTCTGTCAACAAAAGTTGACGTCGGAGTCGATCGAGCGCCGTACAAGCACTCAGATTTCTAATCCAATCGCGGGTGCGCGCATCGCCAAAGCGGTATTCAAAACTCTCTACCTCGCCATTAGGCCCGGCTAAACCTATATAAACCAGTCCCACCGGCTTAGCGTCACTGCCGCCTCCTGGCCCGGCGATGCCTGTAATGCTCAATCCCCAACTGGTGTTAAGCCCTTGCCGCACTCCGACTGCCATTTGTTTTGCCACTTGGTGGCTGACTGCCCCAAATTCGGCTAAATCTCGCGGCTTAACACCTAATAATTTTTCCTTAACTCGATCGTCATAGGAAATAATCCCGCCCCAAAAGTACCTCGAACTGCCGGCAACACCAGTCAGCATCGCCCCCAACCCACCTCCCGTGCAGGATTCAGCCACGCTGAGAGTTTCGCCACCCAACAGCAGCAATTTACCAACAGTCGAGGCGAGGGTATCGGTATCAACACCGTAACAGTCTAGACCAGTAATCTGTAGCAACTGTTGTTCGATCGGCTCAATTAAGTTTTTAGCCACCGCTTCCGACTCCGCGCGGGCTGAAATCCGCAATTTGACTTCGCCGTGATTGGCGTAGGGAGCAACAGTAGGATTGGTTAAATTTAGAAAACTATCTACTTTTTCGGCGAGTGCTGACTCAGCAATACCCCAAAATTTTAATGTGCGGCTGTAAATAGTGCCCCTGCACCAGCCGTTATTTTGCAGGTAAGAAACGGCGGTTTCTCGCCACATCAAGTGCATTTCCGCTGGTACGCCGGGAAATGTCATGACTGTGACGTTGGGAACAGGTTGCCAAATAATCCCCGGTGCAGAACCTGTGCGATTTGGCAAAATCTCAGCACCTTCTGGAATTAAAGCTTGTTTGCGGTTGCTCTTACTCATGCTTCGTCCCCGCTGAGCAAATTTGTGTTCGATGTCAGCGATAATTTCCGGTCTTTCTAGGAGGGGAACACCAAAATAATCCGCTATAGTTTCGACTGTGAGGTCGTCTGGTGTTGGACCTAGACCTCCTGTAAACAACAGTAGTTGCGATCGCCCTACTGCTATTTTTAACACCTGTTTAATGCGATCTGGATTGTCACCCACCACTGTTTGATAGTAGTGAGGAATTCCCAAACTTGCTAACTCCTTAGCTAAAAACTGAGAATTGCTATTGAGAATATCCCCTAACAGCAATTCAGTGCCAACACAAATAATTTCAGCAACCATTCAATTTGATTTTAGATTGTGGATTTTTGATTGAAGAATTGGGCATGGGGCATCGGGCATTGGGCATTGGGCATTGGGCATCGGGCATTGGACATTGGTAGTAAATGACTAATGACTAATGACTAATGACTAATGACTAATGACTAATGACTAATGACTAATGACTAATGACTATCTTGCGTGCCTCCAAACTTTCCAGCTAGCATATCCCAACAAACTGGTGGCTCCCATGGCATAGACTACGCCACTGGGAACCGAAAAAGCTAGAGCTAAACTTCCCACCCACAGTGTCAGCGAGTAAATAAATAAAACTGCAAATCGATGGGATAATCCTGCATTGAGCAGTCGGTGGTGGAGGTGACGTTTGTCAGCAATAAACGGAGACTTGCCGTTGCGAAGTCGATCGAGAATTACCGCAGACATATCTAAAATCGGTACAGCTAAAATCAAATATGGCAGCAACACAGAAGTGATAGCCGTAGTTTTCACTAACCCAACGACTCCAACTCCCGCCAGAGTAAAGCCGATGAAATAGGCACCTCCATCTCCCATAAAGATTTGAGCTGGATTGAAATTGTAGCGCAGAAATCCCAAAGTCCCGCCAGCTAAGGCTGCTGCAATTAACGCCGCCGCTGGTTGGTTCATCGACAGACTGACAATCAGCATCACAACTGCTGCAATCCCTGAAACTCCCGCGGCCAAACCGTCCAAACCGTCAATCCAATTGATGGCGTTGGCCATACCGACGAGCCAAATCACGGTAATTGGCAAACTCAGCCAGCCAATATCTGTCAGTCCCAGGGAGGGAACTGTGAGAAACTCAATTTGTACACCAGCCATCCAAGCGATGCTGGATACACCAATTTGCATGAGCAAGCGTCTTAGTGCCGAAAGCGAAAATAAATCGTCTGCTAAACCGATGAGGAAGAATCCGATGCCGCCGAGGGTGACTCCCCAAATTTCGTATTCGTCTTTGCGATTGAGAATTTGTCCGGTAGCATCGATGAAGCCTCCTGAGAGCCAGACAATTACCAGAGCAATGATAGTGCCGAGAAAGATAGATACTCCTCCCAAGCGTACCATCGGGCGTTGATGAACTTTACGATCGCCTGGTCGATCAACTCGTCCGCTTTTGAGACCAATGGTTTTGACTATTGGCGTACTCCATAGGACGACGATCGCGGAAACGATAAAGGCTAGTAGGTGGTAGAACAGATGGTGGAGCATCTGAAATCAGTATAGAGTGTCGGGTAATTTGGGTTTCAGGCAGAGTCTACTACATTTCAGATGGCTTTTAACCAGGCAAAATCTTGGAATAGCGACCGGGGGATTAAGATACGGAGAGTTGGGAGTTACAAGTGGCAAGTTAAAGAGTTGTTAATTCCGGGCTTAAAACTTATAACTCTCAATCTTCTCCTGCTCTATTGCCCTTTTACCTGTACACTCCCAACTACCAATTTCGCCTTGTCAATCAGGAAAATTAAGCCAAGGCAGGGACTTTCAGGTACAAGTGAGGATACAAGGGGAAGCGCGAGCAGAGGGTGCCAACTCGCCGCAAGCAATCCGCCGCCACGCTTTCGTCTTCAGGATTTAACAGTCGATCGGCAATAATATTACCAATCTCGATAAATTCTGTAGTTCCCATACCCCTGGTTGTCATCGCTGCGGAACCAAGTCTCAAACCACTGGTAACAAAGGGCGATGCTGGATCGAAAGGCACCGTATTTTTATTAGCTGTAATATTCACACCGCTAACTAATTGATCGGCTACTTTACCTGTCATGTTGATAGATTGCAAATCAACTAACATTAAGTGATTATCCGTACCCCCAGAAACCAGTTTCAAACCCCGCTGCTGTAACTGTGCAGCTAAAGCAGCGGCATTTGCAATTACTTGACCAGAATAAGTTTTAAATTCTGGCTTTAATGCTTCCCCAAAAGCTACTGCTTTACCAGCAATGACGTGTTCCAAAGGTCCGCCCTGACTACCAGGAAACACTGCTTTATCGAACTTTTTGCCTAGTTCTGGGTCATTTGTCAAAATCAAACCGCCTCTGGGCCCGCGCAGGGTTTTGTGAGTGGTAGTAGTGACTGCATGACAGTGAGGCAGAGGATTCGGGTGGTGCCCTGTGGCGACTAACCCGGCGATGTGGGCGATGTCGGCGAGCAGATAAGCCCCGATTTCGTCAGCGATGGCTCTAAATTTCTCAAAGTTGATAATTCGCGAATAAGCTGAGTAGCCGCAAATTAGTAATTTCGGTCGATTTTGTTTGGCAATCGCCAAAATTTCGTCGTAGTCTAACTGTTCTGTTTCTTTGCTGACACCGTAGTGAAAAGCTTTGAACCATTTGCCGGATACGTTGACTGGTGAACCGTGGGTTAAGTGTCCGCCGTGGGACAAATCCATGCCCATAATTCCGTCTCCTGGCTCTAGTAAGCTCAAAAACACTGCAAAGTTGGCTTGAGCGCCGGAGTGGGGCTGGACGTTGGCGTGGGCGGCTCCAAATAGTTGTTTCGCGCGATCGATCGCGATTTGCTCGATGCCGTCAATAAATTCACAGCCACCATAGTAGCGTTTCGTTGGCAATCCTTCGGCGTACTTATTTGTCAGCACAGAGCCTTGAGCTGCCATTACCGCTGCGGAAGTAAAGTTTTCGCTGGCGATGAGTTCTAGGTGATCTCGTTGGCGCTGGAGTTCCTGCCCGATTAAATCCGCAATTAGGGGATCGGTTTTGGAAAGAAATTCAAAGTTAGAGTCCGTCATTCGATTTTAGATTTTAGATTTTAGATTTTGGATTTTGGATTTTGGATTGACCCCACGGATCGAGTCGGGGGCTTGAGAATTTGAGATTTTAGATGCAAGGATTGATTCCACGGATCGATCCGGGGGCTTGTACCACCAAGAAATTCTTGGTCACAATAATCAACCTCTTCAGAAATTGGGGATTGGGAATTTGCGATCTTTTAAGATACTACTGATTTCGCCCCATTGACATAAATATTACATTGTGTTCAGGTTAAGCTGTTTGTTCCAAAGTCCTGACATACAATGAAATTACTGGTGTGGAAACTGCCGGAGGTATCAAATGTTAGTCATTTTAATGGAAAATCAGATGCTTGCCCCTCAGCGTGTTTGCCAAGGTTGTTTGCTGGCCTCTAGCACTGGCCAACCCCGCTGGAATGATGGCGAACTCCGCTGCGGCCATCCGGTTCGCAAACCTACGGAAAATTTGCCCGATCGCTACGAGTGTCAAATGGGCTTCACGATCGCTAATATTAAATAATTATCGGGCATAGGGCATAGGGCATAGGGCATAGGGCATGGGGCATGGGGCATGGTGACTATTTAACCCGACTTGATATAAGTATCCCTGAATCTACAGGGATCTGAGTGTGGGCAAATTCCGGGCGAGTCGGAACTGAGCCTGCTGCTGCGTTATGCTGAATTTAATGGGAATTGATAGTTAGTCGATCGACTCAGGAGAGTTCACTATGACTTGGCGCGGGTCTACAACTGTTTCAGACCGGATTTTTGCTTCTTTGCCTTATTTGCTACCGCTGGTTGACGGGCTGATGTTTGGCAGGTTTCTGTTTCAACAGTTTCCTGTTCTCCAACTGTTGTTCATACCGCTAGCTCCCTTGATGCAAATTTATAGTTTGCCCTTTGCTAGCTTGGTGATTTTCTTTGCCCTCTATTTAGGGGTTGTGAGAAATGAAAACATTAGTCACTTTATTCGCTTTAACGCGATGCAGGCGATTCTTTTAGACATTGTTTTGATGCTATGCGGTCTGGTTTTGCCGATTTTAGCTAAGGTTCAAATCGCATTTATTGCCGAAACTCTCTATAACATGGTGTTTTTAGGCGTTGTGGCTGCATTTGTCTATGCAGTTGTTCAGTCGGCCTTGGGACGCTATGCAGAGATTCCTCCACTTTCGGATGCAGTTTATATGCAGGTTCGTTAGTCAGTTGACAGTTGACAGTTGACAGTTGACAGTTGACAGTTGACAGTTGACAGTTGACTGTTGACTGTTGACCATTGTTAGTGATAACGCCTAATTACCAATTCCCAATTACCAATTACCAATTACCAATTCCTACTGACTAATAACTGTATTTTCCAGACTGCCAATACCTTCTATTTCAATGCGAACTCGATCGCCTATTTGCAGCGGCCCTACTCCTTCTGGCGTTCCAGTCAGAATTACGTCACCAGGAAGGAGAGTCATGATTTGACTGATGTAGGAGACGATAAAGTCTGGGGAAAATACCATGCGATCGATGCGATCGGATTGTACCGGGCGATCGCTGTCATTGACAAAAGTCTGCAATTGTGCAGCGGGACTCAATTCGCGGACAATCCAAGGCCCAAGGGGACAAAATGTATCAAAACCTTTCGCCCTCGCCCACTGGTTGTCCCGCTTTTGCAAATCTCTAGCTGTGATATCATTCGCGATCGTATAACCCCAAATTTTGCCCTGCGCTTCTTCTGGAGAGCACTGAGTACAATGTTCGCCAATTACCAGGGCCAATTCTCCCTCGTAGTCTACTCTTTCCGACTGCTGCGGATAGCGAATCGCCCCACCCGTGGGAATAACAGCCGTAGGAGGCTTGAAAAACAGTAGCGGTTCTTCAGGTACGGAACCTCCCATTTCGGCGGCGTGGTCGCTATAATTTTTGCCCACGGCTATAATTTTGCTGGGAGAGCACGGGGCGAGAATTTGGTAACTATCTGGTGGGAGTTCCAAATCAGTGGGTTCTCCTTGTAACCAGGGAGGTGCATCAAGTACCTTAACGCTGCGGCTCAGTTGCAGTAAACCGTAATGTATTTGTCCTTGTGTTGTTTTAACTCGAACGTAGCGTGAAGCCATAGGATTTTAGATTTTAGATTTTAGACTTTAGATTACCGCTTTCTGTGCAAATTCCATACAGAGGTTTGTCCCAGGAGTCAACAGGAAGTTGTGGCTTCAAGGCAAATTCAAAGATAATGCCGATCGCAATTTTTGATTCCCACTCAGCTTTACTGAACATCCTGTCATAATAGCCACCACCGTAGCCCAAACGATAGCCACGCAAATCGCAACCCACGGCTGGTACAAGGATTAAATCTACCTCTGATTGGTCTATTTTAGGAGCATCAGGCAGCGGTTCGAGAATGCCATAAGCTCCTGTATGTAAAAGGTCTCCGGGCTGCCAGACGTGCCAGGATAGCTCTTTGCCGACACAGCAGGGAAATCCCCATTTTTTAGGGGTGGTAAATAGGGGACTTAAGTCTGGTTCTTGGCGAAAACTGAAGTAGCCGAGGATTGTTTTTGCTTGGGTGAATAGGGAGGAGGTTTGTAGGTGGTTGCAAAGGCGATCGCTCTTTTGTCTCCATTCTTGTGCTGATAGGGATTTGCGGGTTTGAAGGAGAGATTTTCTTAATTCTGTTTTAGTTAATGAAGGTTCACAAGTATTCATATTTGCGATCGAATCTCTCGTTTCAGTTCCAGTCCGACAGTCCGACAGTCCGACAGTCCGACAGTCCGACAGGGGTTAAAAACCCCTGTCTCATAGCGAAAGTCCTCTCAAAGAGGACTACAATTAATGGCATTTTCGATCGCATTCTCTAGTCGGTTTTAACCGACTTTAGCTATGAGGCAGGGGTTTAAACCCCTGTCGGACTGCCGGACTGTCGGACTGCCGGACTGTCGGACTGCCGGACTGTCGGACTGCCGGACTGCCGGACTGCCGGACTGCCGGACTGCCGGACTGTCGGACTGCCGGACTGCCGGACTGCCGGACTGCCGGACTGCCGGACTGCCGGACTGCCGGACTGCACCGAAAGCGTCAACAAACCGGATTTGATATCACATATTGTCTCACCACAGGACAAAGATTGAATAAAGTTTCATTTTCCTGTTCCTCAGTTTCAACGAGCGATCGCCTCCCCAAAGATTGCAGCCCATCGAATAACTCCGAAGGCGATAACTCGGCATTTTTTAGCAATTGCTCTAGGGAAACTGGATTCGCTTCGAGGCTGAGATGGGAGATAAGCTTTTTTTCTAATTCTGACAAACGATTTATCTGCGGGTGCAATGTTGCTGCCAATTCTTCACCTAAGAAGAGCATATCATATTTCAAAAATTCTGCAACCCTACCTCGGAATATTTCTTGAATGGTGGCGGCGACTATTTTCAACCACAATGGATTGCCTCGGTAGGTATTAATTAGGTTTTCCCATGTTTCGGGATTGAGTAATCTTTTTTGTCGGAAAATTTCGGTAGTGGCTGCACATATTCCTTTGAGTTGTAAAGTGCGAACTGGTGAATTTTCACCTTTTAAAGCAATAATTTCTCTGGGAGGTTCCCAACTGTTGAGGATTAAACAACTGTTGTGAGTTGTCTCTCCAATTTGTCTGAAGAGGATGCTGTAATTTTCGCATTCTGGGCGGTAATTTCCTGCTAGTTGTCCGCTACCCAGAATGGCTTGCACGTCGTCGAGGATAATGAGACAGCGGTTTTTTCGCAGATATTCCATTAACAGGGAAAGTCGCTCTGGGATGCTGGTAGGTAAAAACCCCTCTTCGCCCCCCCTTGCCAAGGGGGGGTTGGGGGGGTATTGATTGGCGATAAATTGAATGAGATTTTTTAGGGTAGTTTCTAAGGGTGGGGAGTGGCCCAGACTTCGCCAAATTACGCATTCAAAGTTATGTTGAATTTTTTGGATGAGGTGGAGGGAAAGTGCGGTTTTGCCAAGGCCGCTTATTCCTAATATTGCTGCGAGGTTGCACTTTTCTTGGACAATCCATTTTTCGAGGGTGGCGAGTTCGGATGTGCGATCGGACAATGATGAAATGTGAGGTGCGTCTGCTAAGTCTACTCTGGTTTGGGGTTTGGATGTGTTTGATGTGGGGGTTGAGGGCGATCGATCTTTTGGAACTTCTGGAGATTGGTTATCTGCACAGACATTGACGTTACCAATAAAAAAATCGTTTCCCGAATTTTCTGAAATGATGAATAATTGTCGTCTCTCAATTGCCGATCGTAAATTCGATTGAGTTACTTCTTCATCTAATACATTTGATAAACGCTTCCATAATTTTGAGGCGATATTTCTGATGTGACCTTCGCTACAATATGATGTTTCTGCGATTTGAGAGTATTTTTGACCTTCCCATACACCCAGCAGGATAGCTTTTTGCAGATCGTCCAAGTGCTCTCCTGTTTTGGCGAAAACCATTTCGTCGGCAAATCTCAAGACTTCTTGAACGTCCATTGGTCGAGTAGTTGTGACGGTTTTCGTTATTTTAGCATATATTTTATGACATTTTACAGCCGAAATGATTAAATCTTACTTTTAATGGAATAAGGCTTTGTAAAACTCATTACATTTAATGACTTTTTATGACTAGATACAACTTGAATATTGACACAAAAATATTCTATATTTACAAGCACAACTGTACTTTCAACAGTCAATTGGATAGCTATAACAAATCAAAAAACTTCCTGTAGGAGGGAGCATTATGAGTAGCAGTAATAATACGATTGGTATCGTTAGTCTTGGCCTCGGTATTGTCCTCATGGGAATCGGTGGCTTTGTTGCCTACTCGAATGTGAATAATCAGCTAGTTAGCACTCAAACTCAGTTACAACAAGCTCAAAAGGAGCGAGACGAGTTTAAAAAACAGAGCGAGGAAAAAGATAAAGAGATTAAGGAGAAAGATAACGAGATGAAAGATCTTCGTGACACTTCTGGTGCTCGCGGAGCAGAAATTACTCGAAACCAAGAGGAACTTAAGCGATCTAAAGCAGAGACTCAGACAGTAAGCGGCTGCCTCAAAGGTGTAGTGGAGGCACTCTCATATAAAGATGACCAAAGTAAGGCTATCTTTGCTCTAGGAGCAGTCAAGGATAGGTGTGAGTCAGCCGGAAGGATCATAAAACGAATAGAAGACACACAGGATGAACAACAATCTCCTCGTACAAGCAATATAGGTAATTAACAAATCAGGGTGGCCTTGGATTTGTTCAAAATTCAGCGAACTTCCTGCTTAGTGTCGCTGCGCGCGATCGCTCTTTCTTTTTCTGAAGCGCGATCGCCCTTATGTTATTACAAGCTTAAATTATTTCTGCACACATCATTTGTTTACTAAGGCAATGAACAAAAAACTAGGAATTTTAGCGATCGCAGCTCTTTTTACTCTCAGTGGGGCTATCCTTAAAGGTACTCAAATGGCTAATGCTAACCTAGGACCACCCACTACAGTTACTAATCAAAACTTTACAGATAATAACTCAACAATCTTAGCGCAGGGTTATGGACAACCACAGGGTAGCCCTTGGGGACAGGTAGCAGCACCACAAACATACACCAACCCCGATACTGGGCAGGCTTTTTGTTTCTACACATCAGGACTTTGGGCACCTTGTCCAAATCAGGGCACATCAGTTATCAGAGTGCGAAATGCCAAATGCACGGGTTCCAATACTATGCAAGCATCAGCCGATCGATGTCCACGCGCTTTGTGTGGATTAGCACAGCTTCAAGGCAGTTTAGACGAACTTAGAAGTAACGGACGCTCAATTCCTGCTTTACCTTGTAATGGTCTCCCCTAGCCAGCAGATGCGGATCTATCTGATGAGTCAGTCTGATTCATAGAGATAGCTTTGTTAACGCCCTTCATTTTACATCATTTTTCAGTGCGATCGCCCTTAATGAACCGAGGCGCGATCGCCCCTTTTCCCTCCCTTCAAATCGAATAACGATCGCTCTCATCATTTTCTCACTTCTTGATATAAACCTTCAGAAGATTCTGCTATCTTAGGCAGATTGCCATCCTTAATAGCTGTCACCAAATCTTGGCGGAGTGCTTCTAAAAAACCGCAATCGTTGCCAATATCCGATGCTTCATCCTCATCTAAATCTTCATCATTCAGATGTTCTTGGTATGTCTCGATCCGAAACTCAATAGCTTCAATAATAAACTGTAGATCCTTAAAAGATAAAATCATGTGAACTTCCTTTTTAACTTTTCTAATCTATTCAAAATATGTTAACCCAGCCACCTTCAAAGCTGCCCAAGGTTGAAACATTTTAAACTTGCTAAAACGGCAAATTTATTTGTGGTTCAATTTTTATCATAACAAGTATTTACCAAACTATTTGATCAATGCTGCTTCAGTTATATCCACAAAAATATGCGGGTGTTTTAACACGAAATAGCCATCTTCTTTAATTAAATCACCTGAGCAAGTTACGGCCGATCGCTCTTCATAAGCTTTAAGAGCCAACTGATAATCTGATTCCCTCAATTCCAGATGAATTTCCCTCAATTTACCCACCACAAATCCCATGAGTATCACTTGACAGGTTCCCGATGCTTCCCCGTGCAGTTTATTAATCCATCCTGGGATTTCAACATTAGGCAATGAAGTGATTAAATCGCTGAGTATCTCTAGTTGCGAGCGATTTTCTACTATTTCTAGCGTCTTTATAGCCTCACCAATAAGCTGAGGGGCATCAAATTCTTGTCTCAAAGGCTGCTTGATTTCAAAAAGCTGACCGCTATCATTTTTTTTGTGCCAAATCAAGGTATTTTCATAAACTACAGCAACTTTTTGCCAGTCGCTTGTTTGCAAGTGCTCTTCTAGCACATTTGGATCTATAGTCTGAAGAATTTGATAGTCTCGTACAGTTACTTTCACGGTAAACCTCCTTGGCTAAGACGCTGCATGATAGACTTAAGAGCCTCTACTGTCAACTGATTAGATCGGGGTAACTCAACTGTGATATTAGTTGTATTTTGTCTTTCTGGCTGTCCCCGCAGCGACACCCAGTAAGCACAATTCCTCATACAGATTTCTGATTCTGACTGCTGTAACCAGTCTTCGAGATTTTCTGGTACTAAAACTACAACTAAGATGCGTGGCACCTGCGAGTTGATTCTCAAATCGTTATAGTTTTTGATCCTGAGTGGATATCGGATAAACTGCCGATCGAGTATATCCCTTGAAGTACATTTTAACTGCAAATTCAGCTCAGGGGAAAAGATAGTTCCGCCGCCACCTCTCCCCACGATATGCAAATCGATGCTGTCGTCGTCTACCTCTAGCTGATTTACAGAAAAACCCGCAACAGCCACCACAGCGCGTACATAAGCTTTACTGAAAAGTTCTTTCTGTTGATTTAGTTCCATACACCACCTGATTCTAAAAAAACCCGGTTTCTCCAAGAAACCGGGTTTTCACACTCACGCTGCGTGTTTCCGATACCATTCAATCGTATTTTTCAACCCTTCCTTAAACTCCGTCTGTGCAGTAAACCCAAAGGCTGTTTTTGCCCTTTCTGTATCCAAACAACGGCGTGGCTGACCATTGGGTTTATCTGTTTCCCACACAATTTCGCCTTTAAACTCCATCAATTCGCAAATTAACTCAATCAAATCTTTAATTGGTACTTCAGAATTGGTTCCCAAATTCACTGGTTCGGAGTCATTATAATTCTGAGTTGCCATCACGATTCCCCGCGCTGCATCTCTGGAATACAAAAACTCGCGAGTAGGGCTACCGTCGCCCCACACTGGCAATGTTTTGTCTCCCCTTTCTTGGGCTTCGTGGACTTTCCGAATTAATGCAGGGATGACGTGGGAACTCTTGGGGTCAAAGTTGTCTTCCGGGCCGTATAAATTTACTGGTAGCAAGTAGATACCGTTGAATCCGTACTGCTGGCGATAGGATTGCAATTGCACTAATAAGGCTTTTTTGGCTATTCCGTAAGGGGCGTTAGTTACCTCTGGATAGCCGTTCCAGAGGTTGTCTTCTTTGAAAGGAACTGGAGTTAAGTTTGGATAAGCACAAATTGTGCCAACGCAAACAAATTTTGCAACTCCGGCTTCGTAGGCTGCGTGGATTAGTTGCGCGCCCATCATCAAATTGTCGTAAAATAATTCAGCGGGTTTGAGTTGATTTAAACCTATGCCACCGACGTGGGCTGCTAAGTGAATGATAATATCTTGTTGGTCGGCGGCGCGTTTGCAGTTTTCCATGACTCGGAGGTCGCAATCGCGCGATCGCGTCACTGCAATTTTATCAGCATCGGCCCCTGCTTTGACTAACTGATCGATGACTTGACGGCCTAGGAAACCTGCGCCACCTGTGACTAAAATCCGTTTGTTACTTAAGTCTAAGCTGGTCATAATTTTATCCTATTTTTGCATAAAGGTCGATCGACAATCTCAAATATCAACAATGATGAAAGCCTTGATAAATCTCGTTCACAGCCGAGTCTAGATCCCCCTAAATCCCCCTTAATAAGGGGGACTTTGAGTCATTTCCGGTTCCCCCCTTCTTAAGGGGGGCTAGGGGGGATCTAAGTTTAATAGTCAAACCGCATTCTGTGACTGGCTTAGAAGTTAAGTTGACACCAATGGGCAATGCCGTCTCCTAATTTTGGCTACTAATAATTCCGATACTGCCGGATTTAAGATAACCTGTTGGTGAAGCCGCCCTACAGGTTTTTCACAATGATTGAATTAATCAAATCCGTTGCCAGAACCTCGTAACTGCTGATCCAAAGCTTTAATGTCAGCATCTACCATTAAGTGTACTAATTGCTCAAAAGTTACAGAGGGTTCCCAATTTAACTGAGTGCGGGCTTTTGTCGAGTCGCCAATCAACAGTTCGACTTCGGCGGGACGTAGGTAGCGCTCATCAAACTCTACATAATCTTCCCAATTTAAGTTGGTGTAGGTGAAGGCTAAATGTAGGAATTCCTTAATGGAATGGGTCTCGTTGGTCGCAATGACATAATCATCTGGTTTTTCTTGTTGCAGCATCAGCCACATTGCTCGCACATAGTCTTTAGCATAGCCCCAGTCTCGCTTGGCATCGAGATTTCCTAGGTAAAGTTTTTTCTGTTTTCCTGCTAAAATTTTGGCGAGGGCGCGAGTAATTTTGCGAGTTACAAATGTTTCACCACGGCGGGGAGATTCGTGGTTGAATAGGATGCCGTTGCAGGCAAAAAGACCGTAGGATTCGCGATAATTTACGGTTTGCCAGTGACCGTAAACTTTGGCGCAAGCGTAGGGGCTTCTGGGATAAAAAGGTGTTGTTTCTTTTTGGGGAACTTCCTGCACTAAGCCAAACATTTCCGAAGAACCTGCTTGATAAAAGCGCACTTCTATGCCTGTGCGTCGCTGATAGTCTCGAACTGCTTCTAGGAGGCGCAATACGCCCATTCCTACGGCATCAACCGTATATTCTGGGGAGTCAAAGCTAACTCGAACGTGAGATTGAGCTCCTAAGTTATAAACTTCTACTGGCTTGACTTCTTCTAATATCCGGCGCAGAGTGGTGCCGTCGGTTAAGTCTCCGTAGTGGAGAAATAACTTGGCGTCCTCGCTGTGAGGATCGACATAAATGTGGTCAATGCGATCGGTATTGAAACTAGAACTCCGCCGGATAATGCCGTGAACTTCATAGCCTTTTTCTAGCAATAACTCACTTAAATAAGAGCCGTCTTGACCTGTGATACCAGTGATTAGGGCTCGCTTCCGTTGCGTCATCTAAATTGTTCCTTGACAGATTGTAATTTTCAGGGCAGGGGTGCTGTTGCCTGCCGATCGTTTTCTCAAGCTCTAGGTTAACTCACAATTATTCGATCGGTGTCAAAGCAGAGTTGAGATTTTGCAAAGACTTAGCCCGGGCAGTCAGTAGCAAGCATCAGTAGTTAGTAGCAAATTAGTAGTAACTACTGATGCTGACTGCGGACAAAAATTAGTATGCGCCGTTATTTTTAGGAAAAATCACCACGCCAATTGTTTTGAAAACGATCCACATATCCATCCAAAGGTTTTTTTCATTGGCATAATAGAGGTCGATCTGGACTCGGCGGGGATAGGGAATGTCGTTCCGGCCGGAGACTTGCCATAGGCCTGTAATTCCAGGTCTGATGGTCAGAACTTTGTTGATGTAAGTGCCGTATCTAGGCAATTCCTCTTCAACTAAGGGTCTGGGCCCAACTACGCTCATATCTCCCTTCAAAACATTCCAAAATTGGGGAAATTCATCTAAACTGGTCGCTCTGAGAAACCTTCCGATACAGGTGATTCGAGGGTCTTGTTTCAGCTTGAAATTGTCCTCAAACTCTTGACGGAGATGCGGCGATTTTTCCATGATTTCCACCAAGATGTCGTCGGCATTTTCCACCATCGTTCTGAATTTCAGGCAATAAAACATCTTGTGATTTTTGCCTACTCGTTCCTGTACATAAAAAATTGGCCCGGAGGAGCTTAAGGCAATCGAGAGAGCCAAAAGCAGGTAAACCGGAGCAAACAGGATCAGAACCGACAAGGAAAACATGATGTCAAATAACCGTTTGAAAAATTCTCCGTCGAGGCTTTGGAGAGAGCGACTTATGCGTCTGTCTCTAGACAAGACAGGCTGAAAACCGCGTCTCGCGATCGCTCGAATTACCTTGCCGGAGATTAGTTGGCTGTCGGCAGTCATCTTACTCCTTCACTTCACACCACACACAGTCCTGATCATAAAGCCTCAAGACGCTTTGTTCTGTGAATTATGTTTCTAATCGTCAATTTTCTTGGGGAAAGGGGCAGTTGACTGTTGACGGTTGGCAGTTGGCAGTTGGCAGTTGGCAGTTGACGGTTGGCATAGAAAAAATTCTCCCCCTCTCTCCCCATCTCCCTCTCTGTCTCCATCTTCCCCTCTCCCCATCTCCCTCTCTCTCCCAGTCAAGTCTGCGTAAAATCACCGGAGTGAAATTCCTCAAAGCAGTGTTCCACAAAACCCAGATAGCGCTGGCGAAAGACTTCCGGGGCAAATTCCTCGGCGTGGAGTCGCCCGATTTCCGGCTGAAATTTGCCTTGCAACTGTTCAAACTCCTCCACCGCTGCGACTAATGCGGAGGGGGTTTGGGAAGCAAAAAATAAACCAGTCCCCGTCTCTGGATGTTGGCGAATGTCGCGCACTGTCTCCAAGGCGCCACCGGCTGCATAGGCAATTACTGGTGTTCCACAAGCTTGGGCTTCTACCAGGGCGATGCCAAAATCTTCGCAAGCTGCGTATACAAAGGCTTTGGCTTGGGCCATGTATTTTTCCACTACTTCTGCTGGTTGCCATCCGAGTATTTGCACGTTGGGTTTGGCGATTTGTCGCATCATTTCTAATTCAGGCCCGGTGCCGATGACAATGAGATGATGGCCTAGTTGATTGAATGCTTGGACGATCGCGCTGATGTTTTTGTAGCTTACCAATCGGCAAACAGTGACGTAAAAGTCTTGTTTTTGTGCTACTAAGGAAAATCGCTCGATATTGACTGGTGGATAAATCACCTCTGCCCGTCGCCGATAGCAGCGCCAAATCCGGCGGGCTGTATGTTGGGAATTGGCGATGAAATAATCAACGCGATTGGCAGAAATGACTTCCCACTGCCGTAGTTGGTGTAGCAAATATCGCGTCAGCACCCCTGGGATGCCTCGTCCGGCTTTGCTACTGTCCAAATAGTCAAAAGTCATGTCCCAGGCGTAACGCATGGGTGTGTGGCAGTAACAGACGTGTAGTTGGCTGGGACTGCTGAGGATGCCTTTGGCGACGGCATGGGATGATGAGAGGATAATGTCATATTGACGCAAATCTAGTTGTTCGATCGCGATCGGTAAAAAAGGCAAATATTTTTGGACACCTTTGCGGGCGAAAGGAAAGTGCTGCAAAAATGTTGTGCCAATCTGTCGCCCGAAAAGATAGCTTTCGGGATTTTCCGATTCAAAGTCAATCAGGGCATAGACATCGGCTTCTACGTGTTTGAGGATTTCCTCTACTACTAATTCTGAACCGCCCGTGGCTAAGGGCGTTAACCATTCGTGAACTAGGGCATATTTAAGTTTTTCTACAGCAGATTTCACTCTTGTCTCCACACCAGTAACAATTTTTAGCTTGGATTGAGACTAGCAAAAAAAAACAATCCTTCTTGTCTGTAGTCGATCGAACTATTTGTTTGGGCTAATTCTGTCAATATCACTTTGGCTAAGGTGAATGCCCGACTTACTGAAAGTGACAGTACAAAGCTGTTTTGGGAGCGTGAGCGGGCTGGCTGGAGAGGATTATTGACAGCTAATACCATTAGGCCCAATTGATGTATAGTATTTACGATCGCCTAAATCTTCGGGACTGGCGATCGATCCCATGTGGTGTGAGGTAACAATGTCTAAAATTTTGTGGAAAGGACTCTTAGTCAGTCCCGCTGTATTAGCAGCAAGTTTGGTTGTATCTTCTGCTTCCCTAGCAGAGCAACCTCTGGAAATTGCAGCAACGACTCCAGTTAATAAATTGCAATTAGCAGGTGCGGCAACAGAGACAGCAAAGCCCGATACAGAAGCGTTAACGGCAGATTCAGTCTCATTAGCTAGCCCTCAGACTATTGAAACTATTGACAATACAAGTGCGATCGAGTCGATCGCCCCAGTAGCTCAACAGTCACAAGAACCAGCCAACACAGTAGCAGCAGCAGATTTAATCACAACAGAGCCTGTCGCCGCCGCAGCAGTCGCAGAACCCAACAGCACAGTCCTAGGGGCAAACACCAGCGAAGCCAAACCAGCCACCGACTCAACCAGGGCAGTTGCACTACAACCGGAGCAAATTTCCCAATCGACAGCTCCCAAGGCCACATCTCCAGCATTGCCCAATGCCTTAGAGCAAATCAACCAATACAGCGCTGAAGGCACCGACAGCGAAAATGCGGCCGCTCAAGTAACCTCAGTTTCGCAACTGTCTGACGTGCGGCCTACAGATTGGGCGTTCCAAGCTTTGCAGTCCCTGGTAGAACGCTACGGTTGTATCGCTGGCTATCCCGACGGCACTTTCCGTGGCAACCGGGCGATGACTCGCTACGAATTTGCAGCCGGTTTAAACGCCTGTTTGGATAAGGTGAACGAACTGATTAGAGGCGGTAGCAGAGGCCTGGCAACTAAAGAAGATTTAGCTTCTGTGCAAAAATTGCAAGAAGAATTTGCCGCCGAATTAGCAACCTTGCGCGGCCGCGTCGATGCTTTGGAAGCACGGACGGCTGAATTAGAAGCAAATCAGTTTTCGACTACGACTAAACTCAATGGCGAAGTAATATTCGCTTTGACAGGCATCGCCAGAGGAGAAGATGCTAAGGGTCGCGATGCTGATAAAACGACAGCTTTTGGCAGCAGAGTTCGTCTCAACTTCGACACAAGTTTCACAGGCAAAGATTTACTGAGAACTCGACTGCAAGTTTTAAATTTGGGTTCATTTTCTACTAATAATACGAAAACTGCTGAAGGAGAATTGCGGTTTAATGCTGGGCCTTTTGGCACTGCTAGCAATACTGTAGGTTTAGATGCGTTGTTTTATCAATTCCCTCTAGGGAAAAGCACTACAGTCATTCTCGAAGCCAATGCCGGGGCTGCTGACGATTTCACAAATACGGTGAACCCTTACTTTGACGGAGATGGGGGAAGCGGAGCTCTTTCTAACTTCGGTACTCGCAACCCGATTTACTATTTAACCGCAGGTACCGGTATCGCTTTGCGGCATCAATTTGGGGACAAACTTGAACTGAGTTTGGGATATTTGGCCGGCAATGCTGCTAACCCAACACGGGGAAATGGTTTATTTAACGGCTCCTACGGCGGTTTGGCTCAGTTGACTTTTAAGCCGACAAGTAGCATGACTTTAGGTTTGACTTACCTTAATTCCTACAACTTCGTCACTGGTACCGGCAGCAATGCTTCTAATTTTCCGAGCCGGCTCGGTTACTTCCGGCTAGGTGACGGTACTGTTCCGGTTTCTAGCAATTCTTACGGCTTGGAGGCTTCCTGGAAGGTGAACCGTGGACTTGCGGTTGGCGGTTGGGCTGGTTACACCAATCAGCGCATTTTATCCAACTTGGCAACTCCTACGGGTTCTGTCCAGCGGGGAGACCAAAAAATCTGGAACTGGGCAGTTACTTTGGCTTTTCCCGATTTATTGAAAGAGGGAAATGTCGCTGGCTTTTTGGTAGGTATGGAACCGAGAGTGACGAGTTCCACTAATCGGAAATTGCCCGAAGATAAGGATACTTCGTTGCACATTGAAGGTTTCTATCAGTTCAAGTTGAGTGACAATATTTCCATCACTCCTGGTTTAATTTGGCTGACTGCTCCCGACCACAATAAGAATAACTCTGATTTGTTGATTGGCGTGGTCAGAACGACTTTCACTTTCTAGGTTGTTTTTAACCGCAGATTAACGCAGATTCATGGTCTGCGTTAATCTGTACAGTGCTTTTTGGTCATTGGAACGAACCGCCAAGACTCTAGACCTTCTTCCTCCCTCTGCGTCCTCTGTGTTCTCTGCGGTTAAATCATTCCCCTGCAATGGTCAAAAATATTAAATACTCAACAAGAACGACCAGCTTTTTGTGAAAGCTGGTCTGCTAATTAATTAAGTCCGTTGTTCTCTCAAAGTGAGGAAACCCAAACAGCGCGTTCCCTTGCAGCGGGTTCTTCAAAACATATCATCCTTCGAGAGTGTTCTTTTAGCAAGAAAATTTAATTTTTGCAATAAAACTTTACATTTCGGGACGGACTTAGATTAAGCTGTGGCTTGCTGCGGTCTGCCCCAGACTATGCGCTCCTGCTTGTATACAACCATACCAGGTTTTGCGCCTTTGGGCTTATACACATATTTCGGTTCTGTATACACTACTGGTACTTGTTCGCTCTGACGGGCGCGACTGTAGTAGGCGGCCATGTTGGCGGCAAATTGCAAATCGGCTTCTTCGGCAACTGTGCCCGGTGTGACGCGCAGCAATGCGTGACTTCCGGGAATTTCTAGGGTGTGGAACCAGATGTCGTAGTCCCCTGCTACGCGAAAGGTGAGTTGGTCGTTTTGGCGGTTGTTGCGCCCGATTAATAATTCAAAGCCACTGGGGGTTTGGTAGCGGTGAAATTCGATCGCAGCATTTTTGTCCGTACTGCGGTAATCTGGAGCATCTAGATATTTTTGTTGAATCAGTTCTTCGCGGATTTCTGCTAGGGTTTGCAAATCTTGGGTGTTGCGGTAGGTTTCTAATACCGAAAGTGCAGCTTCTACTTGTTCTAGATAGTCTATTTCTTCTTGGACGGCGGCCAATAACGGCTCTACGGCAATGCGAGCTCTTTTAAGTTTTTGGTGCTTTTTGTAGAGTGCTTGAGCGTTTTGGACGGCGTTTTTTTCGGGATTCAGGGGAATAGCAACTGGTTGGTTGGTTTCAAAGTCTGGTAGAGAAATGGTTTTCATTCCCGGTTGCCAATGTTGTAAGTTTGCCATGAGCAAATCGGCTTGGGATTTGTGGGTGTCGGCTACTTCTGACTGCTGTAATTTTTGTTTGAAGGTGTTGGCTTTGAGTTTGAGTTTTGCTAGCAGGTTAATCAGTTTTTGACTTAGTTGATGTCGCACTTGGGCGAATACTTCTTGGTTGATTTCGCTGGTGTAGTAGCTGTTGAGTAATTCTTGGACTGAAGGGAAGGCAGAGGTTAACTCCTCTCTACCCGTCCCAATCGAAGTTAACCCCCCCCAGCCCCCCCCAAGGGGGGAAAGAATCGGGGAAGTATTAGAGGGCACGCACGCACCATCCACCGCCCCTACATTATGATTTTCGGGTGCTGGCCAGTCGATGACGGTGTAGCCTTGGGCTGTCAAACTGGGTTTGAATTTTGAGTTTTCTAGGGATTCTAGCCAGTATTGCCACCGCTGGAATAGTTGCTGCCAGTCGTGGGGGCTGAGGCTGTCGGTGGATTGTTCTGGGTCTAAATTGGCCGATCGAATCATAGACCAAATTAAAGCCTTGCTCAACCCTCGATAATTCTTCAACAGGTTGCGGTGTAATTGCCCAGGAACTAGGCTAATTCTTTCTTGCCATCTGTTTTGAGGTTCGATCGCGCTTGGTGCTGTATCGGTCAAAGCCGGGGGCATTTCGTAGGGTTGCCCGGTTTGGATGGGGCGCACGCTGGACTGTTTGGCGCTGACTTGGTGAGCACAGGTGACAACGAGATTGTCGTGGGCGGTGAGGATGACGTTGCTGTATTTGCCGATGATTTCGGCGTAGAGGTGCCACAGGGCTGGTTCTCCTGGGCGTTGGGCGAATTGCAAGTCTACAACTCTTTCCCAGGGGGAGATGGGGGCGATGGAAACTAGGGCTAAACCGCTGAGTTGGTGTCGCAGTTGTTGGCTGAAGGTGAAGGTGTCGGGAATGCGGGGCGGGGGGTCGCCGACGCAGATGCGGGCGGCTACGGGATGCCAGGAAAGGTCAATCCAGCCCCGTTTGTTCATGGTGCGTAGGGCTAGGGACACAGTGAAGCGATCGCGCTGGTAGACTTGTTCTAAGCGTGCTGGCAGCCATTGGGCCCGCAGTTCGCTGCAAGCCGCAGTTAAAGTTGTCAAGTCTACAGGTTGCATCGATTTTGGATTTTGGATTTTGGATTTTGGATTTCGGATTTATCGATTCTGGATTAAAAGAAGAACCAGTCGCTTCACTTTTAGTTAGATGCTTTGGTTTCTTGGGTTTGCGACTGAATTATAGCACTCCAATCATCATCATTAACAGCAGATTCCAAATCTTTGCCGCGTTCATCGGCATTTTTGGCTGCTATTTCTAACTCTTTGGTAAGAGTGGAATCTGCCATTGCTTTGCGTAATTTCAGTTTCTTTTCTTCATAAGCTTTTTGCTCATCAGCAGACATTGCAGCCCGTGCGGCTTGACCGACTGTACTCGCCCACATTTCGCTGTCTGCATCGTTTCCAGGGGGAATGTTGCCAAGTTCTGCTATCCAAGCATCGCGCAAATTTTCCATTTCTTCTCGCTTGGGAAATTTGAAGGTTTGGACGCGGAGGAATGCACAGTTTTCTATTCCATTTTGGGCGATATGACCGTTGAGAGAAAGCAGGATATTTCGCGAATATCCTATATACTGGGTTTGATGGGAAGTATCTATTACGGCATAAACGCCAGCGACTTTGGCGTTAGTTGCTAAATCGCGCCAGGTTGCGATCGATATTATTTGTGTTCCGTCATTTTCTAATGCCTGAATTGCTGTCGCAGCACCATGTTCTTCATCGGAACTGTACAAAAAGTTGTGTAGTCCTTCATGGGCGACTGGTACGTTTTGATGTTCGATTGCTAAGTCTAAATTGGTATTCACTTGATTGATTTCCATAAAATTTCCTTTCTCCAAAAATATCACTTTTCTGGGCGGGCAAGATGCCCACCCCACAATCAAGTTTACTCTTTGTGGAACAGGCATCTTGCCTGTTGTTGATGATCCACAATCAATTTTACTCTTTGTGGAACAGGCATCTTGCCTGTTATTGATGATCCACAATCAAGTTTACTCTTTGTGGAACAGGCATCTTGCCTGTTATTGATGATCCACAATCAAGTTTACTCTTTGTGGAACAGGCATCTTGCCTGTTATTGATGATCCACAATCAATTTTACTCTTTGTGGAACAGGCATCTTGCCTGTTGGCTTGTTTTTTTGTGATCTACTTAACTTGCTGAAATTTGTTGAATTTCCTCATCAGTCAACTTTACATCCATCGCTTTTACAGAGTCTTCGATGCTGGATAGTTTGGTCGCAGCGGGAATGGGAACGATACAGGGAGATTTTGCCATCAACCAGGCTAACACTATACAGTAAACTGAAACGTTTTTTTCTGCTGCTAATTTCGCGATCGCCGGCATATCTTGCAAACTGGTGACGCGACGGCTTCCTCCGAGAGGACTCCAAGGAAAAAATGTCAGTTTTTCGGTTTCACAGTATTCCAGTACGCCGTCTGATTCTGGTTCTCTGTGCCAAGGATTGTATTGATTTTGAACTGAGGCAATTTCTACTGTATCGCGGGCGCGCTTGATTTGTTCTACTGAGAAGTTGGAGACTCCCACAAATCGAACTATTCCCTCTGCAACTGCTTCTTTTGCTGGTGCTAGGGCTTCTTCGATGGTATAACTAGGATCGGGGGCGTGATATTGCCAAAGGTCGATGGGTTTTTGGCCGCCCAAGGCTTCAAAACTTTCGCGAATTGTCTTGCGTAAATGGTGGGGGTTGCCGTTCCGCGTCCAAGCACCTTGAGGTCGCATCAACCCACCTTTTGTGGCGACGGTGACAGATCTAATATCTCCTGTATACTGTTGTAAGGCTTTGGCAATTAGTTCCTCGTTATGGTGTTTGTCGGATTGATCTTGGCAGTAAGAATCTGCTGTGTCAATTAATGTGACTCCCAAATCTAGGGCGCGGTGAATTACGGCGATCGCCTGGGATTCTGTTGGTCTACCATTTAAGGATAGTGGCATCCCTCCCAGACCAATTGCGCTGATATTAAAGTTAGTGTTTCCGAGTTTTTTGTTTTTCATTGGTTTGCCTTTTTTTGATTGTTTATTTGTAGTGTTAGATTGTTATGGATATTTAAAATATGTAATTTCATCATACAACAATTAACAGTCAAAAGTCAACTGTTTACTGTTTGAATTCATAACTAACTGGAAGCGCTGGTGTAAAATCGGAGTGCAAATTGCCAGAAGTAGCGGGAAGCGAACAAAAGTGCGATCGCCAAAAGGCCTGCTCCTGCTATCCAAAGTATATCACCTCTGCCTAACATTGCTTCTGCCGGGACTGTGGTCAAAAAAGCAACCGGGACTATAAACGTGAAGAAAAATCGATAAGCTGCGGGATAAGCTACCATGGGAAATCTACCAGCTTCTAACAATCCTCTGAGGACTTCAGTAACGTTATAAATCTTGACAAACCAAATACTGGTTGCACCCAACATAAACCAGATACTGTAAAGACTCACCATGCCAAATAACAGCGGTATTGCAGTTAAGAAATAGTTGGTGATTTCTACTCCTAATTTGTTGGCCGAGTACAGCAGCAACACCGCGCCGAAGATGATATCGGGTATTCCCCACGGAGATACAGTGTTTGCAGACAGCCAGAATTGGGAACTGATGGGTTTGAGGAGGACAAAATCCAGGGTGCCTTGCTGCACTCGATCGACAATCCGGCTAAGATTAGGTGCGAGAAAGGCTGAGGAAAAACCCTGTAAAATCGTGAAAATGCCCAGTACAACTAAGGCTTCTTCCCATTTCCACCCAGAAAATGTGTTACCGTTGCGGTAGAACAGAAACAGCCCAAACAAACTACCAGTCAGGTTTCCGATGCTGCTGAGAGCCGCGAGGAAAAAATTGATGCGGTATTCGAGTTCTGCTGCGATCGCCGCCCCCCAAAAAAGTTTCACTACGTGCACATATCGTCCCATATTTATGGTCATTTTTACTCCGGGAAATACTTTCATCTCATCATATTGTAAAGCTGCGATGAAGTTAATTGCTGATTCGGCTTCCCCTTTAACTATAATTTTAAGTTATTAAACAGTGTATTTAATTTTTACACAGTGAAAATATGCTAAGACCCAAGCAACAAACCAACGGACCTATGAACCTGTCACCGAAGTTAGGGGGCAAAAGTCCCACACCCAAAAACACCAACCCAAAAGAGCATTTCAACGCCATAGGGTTGCGGACATTACTCGTGACTGCTTCCATAGCCTCTCTGTGCGCGAGTTGTCAAAGCCCGCAAACACCCACCGCCACAAGTTCCGGTAGCACTCCCAGCAGCACTCCCGCAGCCTCTCCTGTCGCAGTTAGCAGTCCTGCCGACCCCAACACTGTCAAAATTGTCTCTATGCTGCCGATGACAGGTAGTGCCTTGGGTCAAGCTCAAACAATGGTCAATGGGATTAAACAAGCCCTGGCTGAAACCGATTCCAAAGCCTGCGACGGCAAAATCAAGATGGAATACGAAGTGCTTGATGACGCCACTGCTGCGGCTGGCAAATGGGACCCAAGCCAAGTTACATCCAATGCTAATAAAGTAGCAGCCGATGGTTCGGTAGTTGCTGCGATCGGTCACTATAACTCAGGCGCTGCCAAACTTTCAATTCCCGTGCTCAACCAAGCTAATGTAGTGATGGTGAGTCCGGCAAACACCTATCCGGGCTTGACAAAACCAGGAAAAGGTGAGCCCAAAGAACCCAATGTTTATTACCCCGCAGGTACTCGCAATTTTAGTCGGGTTGTCCCGGCTGATGACCTCCAAGGTGCTGTCGCGGCCAACTGGGCGAAATCTTTAGGAGTTAAAAAAGTCTATATTCTGGATGACCAAGAACTCTACGGCAAAGGTATTGCTGACGTTTTTGAAGCAAGTGCTAAAACTGCGGGAATTGAGGTGCTTGGTCGTGAGGGAATTGATATCAAAGCCAGTGATTATAAAGCTTTAATGAATAAGATCAAGGCTTTAAATCCCGAAATGATTTATTTTGGTGGTACGACCCAAAGCAATGCCGGACAAATAATTAAAGACATCAGAAATGTCGGTATGACACAGGAAGCAGTCAAATTCATGGGACCAGACGGCATTAAAGAGCAAGCTTTAATTGATGCTGGAGGTAAAGATGCCGAAGGTGTTTATGCTACCTTTGGTGGCTTACCTCCAAAAGAATTGACTGGTGAGGGCGCTAAGTGGTACGCCGGTTACAAGGCAAAATATAATGCTGAACCGGAAGCTTATGCAGCTTATGCTTATGAATCTGCTAAGGTGATTATCGGCGCGATTAATAAGGTTTGTAAAAATGACCGCGCAGCTATCCGCGATGCTGTTTTGGCAACTAAAGATTTTAATGGGGTACTTGGTAATTGGAGTTTTGATGCTAATGGCGACACTAGCTTGACTACTATGTCAGGAAATGTTGTTAAAGGTGGGAAGTGGGAGTTTGTTAGCCCGCTTAAGACTGAATAATTAGTTAGTTGTCAGTTGTCAGTTTAACTGGTTAACTGGTTAACTGGTTCCCCGGCTCTGCCTGGGAACCCATGTCTAGAGGCTCTGCCTCGCTTTTCT